>JBGAJL010000109.1:0-14475 GCA_044224935.1 Flavitalea sp. | reverse complement strand
CTTTCTTTCCCCGCCTGTTCCGGCTTATTTATTCCATTACCGGCCATCGTGAAGCTTCGGAAGAGCTGACCAACGACGTTTTCGTGCAAATCTGGCAGGGCAGAAGAAGATTGAACCTTGTAGATAACCCCGAAGTGTATCTTTTTGTCTGTGCCAAAAATATAGCGTTTAATTACCTGGCAACTGTTAAGGCTCCGGTTACAAGCCTTGATGATATACAGCAATTTGATCTTCAAATGGAAAAAAATCCCGAGGATATAATGATTTCTTCGGAAATGGTGCTCCGCATCAACGCTGCCATCCGGCAACTGCCCCCTAAATGCAAACTTATTTTCCTGATGGTTAAAGAAAATAATCTCAGGTATCGTGAAGTGGCTGAAATGTTCGGGATTTCCGTTAAAACCGTTGAGGCACAAATGACTATCGCCCTTAAAAAGCTCAGCCAGTCCATTCCTTTCTCCCTCCCCAGCTTTTCACGGTAGAATTTTTTTTGCCCCTTTTAGGGGTAAGGCGCCCTTTCCCCACTCCTTTCTGCCAAGAAAGAGTATTACAATGCCAACAGAGCGGATTTGGGAGCTGTTAACGAAGAAACTTAACAACGAAATTTCATTACAGGAACTGGATGAACTGGAAATGTTGTTGCGCGAGAGCCAGGATGCCTTCCAGCTGAATGAAATATTGAACGGTTTTGGAGAGCTTTCTTTTAAACCGGTAACCGATAATGCAATGCGGCAGAGGAGCGTTAATGCCATTAAGGACGCAATCGGCAGTGATGTGGGACACGATAACAAAGAGGAATGGTTAAATCAGGAAGCGGAAAATGCAGGCAGCCGTATCCGGAAAAATAAAATGAGAATAGGATTGGGCGCATTGACCTGCGCAGCGCTCATTGTAGCCATCGTATATCTTCCTTTTAATAAAAAAAATAAGGATGATCGCGACGAAGGGATCGTTGTAAATGAAATAAAAACAGGTGCAGGCTCCAAAACCACTATCAACCTTCCCGATGGCTCTGTTGTGGTTTTAAATGCAGGAAGCAAACTCAGTTATAATAAGGAATTTGGTATCACCTCAAGGAGAATCAAACTGACGGGAGAAGCGTATTTCGATATCAGGAAGAATCCGGCTATGCCCCTGGTGGTACATGCGGGAACAGTTGATATCTGGGTAATGGGAACTACGTTCAATGTAAAAGCATATCCAAAGGATTCTACGGTCGAAGCGGCATTGTTAACAGGTATTATAGAACTGGTTTCACAAAAGGATCCGGAAAGAAAAATACTGCTCAGGCCCAATGAAAAAATCGTTGTCAGCCGGTCAACTATTGCTCCTTTGCCGTCATCATCCGACAACACGGCCACGCGAAGCGAAGAAACCATTTCATTAGGCAAGATGATACGCAATCCTGCTGATAGCAGTTATGCTGAAATAGCCTGGTTGCAGAACAAGCTCGTTTTCCGTTCGGAATCTTTTGCCAGCCTGGCAAAGAAAATGGAACAGCGGTATGATGTAACCATACAATTTTCAGATGAGCAGATGAGTGAATTGATCTTTACCGGGTCCTTTATAGAAGAAACGTTGCCCGAGGCGCTGGAAGCGCTGAAAAGCACGGTGCCCTTTCATTACACGATCCAAAATAAAACAGTGTTTATCCGAAAATAAATTACAAACCAATAAACTATTTCTATGATCAAACGCTGATAGCAAAATAGAAAAAGGAGATGCGCTAACATCCCCTTACTAAAGTAACAGGGAACAGCCTGGAACGTTTGTTCCCAATTTTTAACTCTAATATGGTAAAGTTATGCATTTAAACCAAAACGACTGCAAACGTGTACGTTTTTGGCAATCGCCTCAACTGCTGTTTTTTATGAAGATGTCCTTTGTTCTTACTACCCTTATCTGTATGCACCTGGGCGTGGTGGCGCATACGCAAAACACGATTTCCTTAACGGTAAAAAAAGAACGTCTGAAAAATGTATTCGAACTGATTGAGCGCCAATCCGAATACCGCTTCCTCTACAACGACAATCCTGTTATCGAGAACAAAAAAATTACCCTGAAAATGCAGGAAGCGAGCCTGGAAAAAGTAATGGATCGCCTGCTGGAGGGTACCGGCCTTTTATATAAGTTAAAAGCCAACAACCTGGTCATTCTTTCGCTTCCTTCCACTGAAAAGATGGACGAAGCGCCATACAAAGTCATCACCGGCAAGGTGATCGATGAAAAAGGAAATCCACTCGTCGGTGTATCCGTAGCCATAAAAGGAACCAGCCAGGGAACTACTACGGGCAATGATGGCAGTTTTTCCATCGATGTCAATCCCGGTGATGTCCTGTCTTTTTCTTTTGTTGGCTATGAAGACCAGGATATAAAGGTCGGCAGCCAGTTATCGATAACCTGTACGCTTAAACCCAGCGGTGAGCAAATGGGAGAAGTGGTGGTGACTGCCCTGGGCATTAAAAAAGAGAAAAAGAAATTAGGTTATGCGGTAACAGAATTACAGGGATCGGACTTTACACAGGCGCGTGAGCCCAACCTGGCCAATGCACTTTCAGGAAAAGTAGCTGGCGTGAATGTAGTGAAACCCGCTACCGGCGCCTTTGGCTCCAGCCGTGTTATAATCCGTGGCAATGGCTCTATTTCCGGTAACAACCAGCCTTTATATGTAGTAAATGGTATTCCTATTGACAATACCACGTTTGGCCAGCCAAGTGATATTTATGGCGGCGCAGATGGCGGCGATGGCATAGGTGATATTAATCCCGATGATGTGGAAACCATTACCGTATTAAAAGGTGCCACGGCAGCAGCCCTGTATGGTTCCCGCGCTTCAAACGGCGCTATCGTCATTACCACCAAAAAAGGAGTAGCGCGCAAGGGCGCTGGTGTTGAGCTTAACAGCGTTTATACGATGGAAACACCTATCGTGTTCACCGATAGAGATTACCAATACGAATACGGGCAGGGCCTTGATGGCCAGGCGCCCCAAACGAAAGACGAGGCTTTTGATCTGGGTATCGCCAATTGGGGCGGTAAGCTTGACGGGTCATCGGTGGTGCAATACGATGGAGTGAACAGGCCTTATTCACCGGTAAAAGACAATATCAAAAATTTTTATAAAAACGCGAATACGTTCACTAACACGGTTTCGACATTTGGCGGAAATGAAAACACCACTTTTCGCTTTTCTGCATCGGACATGAATAATCATGACCTGTTTCCCAACTCCGGTATCCGCAGGAATAACTTTTCGTTAAACGCGGGCACAAAACTTGGCAGCCGGCTTACCATTAACGCTACGGCCATGTATGTAAGGGAAAGAGTAAAGAACCGCCAGCGGGTTAACGACTCCGATGGCAGTGGCAACTGGCTTATTTACCAGTTACCAACCAATGTGGATGTACGCACGTTAGATAAACAGGTATATCCCGACGGGCAGGAATACCAATTCTCCAGTAATATCTATGCAGCCAATCCTTATTTTATCGCCTATCATTATGTAAGCAATGATGAAAAGGATCGCTGGATTGCCAATGCGGAAGCGAAATATGATTTTACCCGGTCTTTATATGCAAGAGTGAGGTTGGGCAATGATAACATTAGCCGCCATTCTACTTTCGTAAGGCCATGGGGCTCTGCGGTAGCAAGAAAAGGAAGCATGAGTGAGAATATGACAACGATTACTGAATTCAATGCAGAGGGTATAATTGGATATAACAATAACGTGAGCCCGGATTTTTCAGTAAATGTTTTCGCCGGTGGCAACATAATGACCAGGAGTAACAAAAGCCTCAATGGCGGAGGTAATGAATTTATTGTACCGAACTTTAATTCTATTAATAATTTAAAATCATTTTCCAGTTCTTATTACCTCAATGAAAAGGAAATCAATTCCTTATTCGCATTCGGTGAGCTGGGATATAAAAATCAATTATTCCTCACTCTTACAGGAAGGAACGACTGGTTCTCTACATTGGATCCCCGAAACAATAATATTTTCTATCCTTCGGTTGGCTTGAGCTATGTTTTATCTGATGGCATGGCATTGCCCTCCTGGATCAGTTTTGCCAAACTAAGAGGCGCCTGGGCCCAGGCTGGTGGCGACACTGATCCTTATGCGCTGGATCTTACCTACCGGCTCGATGGATCCATGTTTGATCAGCCATTGGGTTATATTAATGAATCGACCATTCCTAATAAAAATCTTCGTCCGCTTACTTCTACTACTACGGAAGCGGGTTTTGAAGCTAAATTTTTTAATAGCAGGTTAGGAATTGATTTCACATGGTACAACCGTGTAACGACAAATGATATTCTTTCCAGCACTATTTCACAAACGTCCGGATTTGATAACGTGCGGCTGAACGTTGGTGAAATTAAAAACAGCGGTATTGAATTATTAATAACCGGCACACCTGTCAGAACAAGCAAATTGTCATGGGATGTAGCGTTTAATATGGGTTATAACCAGAGCAGAATTAAGGAACTGGCTGATGGCAAAACCTCATTTACAGTGGCAACAAGCCGTCCGGGTTATTGGGGCGATGCAGGCGTGCCTGCGTATATCGTGCAGGAAGTCGGTCAGCCTTATGGTATTATTAAGGGTTACACTTATAAACGTGACGCTGCGGGCAACATTATCTATGGTGCAGACGGGCTGCCAATTAAAGGCGATATTGGCAAGCTGGGCAATGGCGTAGCTCCATTAACGTTAGGGTTCACCAATAGCCTTAGTTATAACAACTTTACCCTGTCGGTATTGCTGGATGGAAAATTCGGCGGCAAAATAGCATCGGCTACCAACAACTTTGCTTACGCTACAGGTTTGCATAAAAATACATTGGTAGGAAGAGAAAGCGGTGTGGTGGGTAAAGGTGTTACCGAAGACGGTCATCCTAACGAGGTAAACGTACCGGCACAACAGTATTACTATTATTTAGCCAATAATATTACCGAAGAATTTATTTTTGACGCAAGCTTTCTGAAACTGCGGCAGGTAGTGCTGGGCTATTCATTACCTAAAAGAATAGTTGACAAAACCCCTTTCACGGGGCTCAGCTTTTCACTTGTGGCGCGCAACCTGGCCACTCTTATCAGTCATGTTCCTATTGTTGATCCTGAATCAGCTTATACTACAGGAAATATCCAGGGTTTTGAAATGTTGTCATTACCCGCTACCCGCAGCTGGGGCGTTAACCTGAATATAAAATTTTAGGTTAACAGGGAAACCGGTGCTCCTGTATAGTTCAAACAATAAAAATATACACATGAAATTCTATCATAAATTTTTCATACTGGCGATGTTAACCATAAGCATTGCCTCCTGCCAAAAAGATTTTAAAGAATTAAATACAAATCCCAACTCACCACCCACTATCGCCCCGGGAGCTTTATTTAGCGGAGTGCAATTGGCTACGGTTGGTGGAGAAGGCAATGTGGCACGCCGCGTCATGGCCGGCTACTGCATGATGATGATGCAACAACTGGCTACCCTGAAAACAGATGACCTGTATGGCGACAAGTATATCAAAAATGAGTTGTCGGGCCAGATGTTCAGCAATACGTATGTGGGCCCGGCTAAAAATATGGAAGGATTGCTGCTGATGATAAAAGACGATCCTGATATGGTCAACACTTATGCTATGGCACGCATCTGGAAAGTGATCATTTACCAGCAGTTAACCGACCTGTATGGTGAGATTCCTTATTCAGAAGCTGCTGCAGGATATAGCCAGCAGATTTATTCGCCAAAGTATGATGCGCAGCAGGAAATTTATACCAGCCTGCTCCAGGAACTGGAAGCTGCGGCGCAGCAACTGGATAATTCAAAACCAAACATCGGGTCGGCGGATTTAGTATATGGAGGCGTTGTTGCCAATTGGAAAAAGTTAGCATATTCACTGATGTTGCGCATGGGAATGCGACTGACCAAGGTTGACAACAACCTGGCAAAAACCTGGGTGGAAAAAGCAATAGCAGGCGGTGTTTTCCAGGGAAACGATGACAATTGTCTTATGAAGTATGACGGTTTGAGAGAAGCCACATCTAATCCATTGTCCTATTCCTTCCAGAAATTCAATTTGATTGCACTGGGCGATATGAAGATCGGCAAAACCCTGATGGACCGCTTAAAAGCCTCCAATGACCCCCGGTTGCTGGTATATAGCGCATTGCCTTCCGGCGATAACGCGGCAGCCAATCAAAAAGGATTGCCTAATGGATACAATGCCACTACCATAGGCGCCACACCCGGCGGGGCCGATCTTACTACTTATTCCAATCCCAATCAAAACACAGTGCTGAAACTGACAGCGCCCTCTTTCATTATCACCAATGCCGAAGTGAAATTATTGCTGGCCGAAGCTGCCGTGAGAGGCTGGGGCTCGGGTGATGCAGGGCAATTGTATAATGATGCCATTGACGCTTCGATGGCGCAGCAATCGGCGTATGGCGTAACGATCGCGGCGCCGGATATCGCCACATATAAGGCTGCCGTTCCCTTCCCGGTAGCGGGCAGCGAAGAGGATCAATTGAAAATTATCGGAGAAGAATTTTGGGTGGCCACGTTTTTAAATGGTCTTGAAAGCTATGCCAACTGGCGCCGGACAGGCTACCCGGTATTGACACCAGTGAATTATCCGGGAAATAATTCAAATGGACAAATACCCCGCAGGCTGGTATACCCGCAATCCGAAGCGGCTTCCAATGCTGAGCACCTGAGCCAGGCTATTCAAGAGCAGGGCGCCGACGAATTTACCACCCGTATATGGTGGGACAAACAATAACAGCCTGCAGGCAGATCTTTTATTTTTTTCATAGGTGATTTAAAGGGGGCCCTTATTTATCAGGGTCCCTTTTTATGACATTTTAAAATTGAGCCCTGACTGATTTAAATACACCCACGAATGATCGTAGCTGACAAATATTTAAAACACTGGTTATAATGGCAATATTTCTATTCAACTACCGCAGGCCCGGCAGGAAACATTTTATTTGCCTGGTTGCTTATTTATTACTCGTATTTCCTGTTTTGCATGCTCAAACCAATTCATTCCTGAAAGCACGGAACAACCGGTTTATAGACAGCCTCAACCGCCAGGTGATATTACATGGATTAAATCTTGTTAATAAAAACCGGGAAGAGGGTTACCGGAATTTTGAGAAAGATACTCCTTACATAAAGATGCGCAACTGGGGTATGAATTGTGTACGCCTCGGATTTATGTGGGACGCCCTGGAGCCCGAACCCGGTAAATATAATGAAGCTTTTATTAAGACAATTGACGAGCGCATCGCCTGGGCGAAAGCGAATGGTTTATATGTCATGCTCGATATGCACCAGGACCTCTATGGCAGTAAGTTTGGAAATGGCGCTCCCGCATGGGCCACATTGGATGAAGGCCTGCCTTATACCAGGCCCGAGGGGGTATGGAGTGAGGCCTACTATACCAGCGATGCCGTTCAAACGGCCTTTGATAATTTCTGGGCCGATAAACCGGCGGCCGATGGAGAAGGTGTACAACAGCATCTTATTAATTGCTGGAAATTTTTAGCGCAACGCTATGCGAAGGAACCTGCCGTAGCGGGATATGATCTGTTGAACGAGCCTTTCATGGGCTCTTCTGCAAAGAAAATGGTGGAAATATTTTTAATGAACCTCGCTGTAAAGGCAAAAGAAACACCTGCCTATAAAGATCTTTCTCTGGAAGAGATCATGATGCAATGGGCCAACCCGGCTACAAGAGGAGCCTTGTTGCAATCGTTGGGAGACACCCTGGTGTTTTCGAAAACACTCAGCGAAATAGAACCTGTTACTGCTTTGTTTGAAACAGAAAAACTGATGAGCTATTATAAGCGTGTTGTTGCGGCAATACGCGAAGTGGATACTAATCATATTATTTTCCTGGAGCCCAGTGTTTCTTCCAATATCGGCATCACCACACATATTGAAAAGACCGACCGCTCGGACCGGCAGCAGGCTTATGCGCCCCATGCCTACGACCTGGTAACCGATACCGAAACTCCCGATGCGGCCGACACAAACCGTTTAACAAGAATTTTTGTGCAACATATGGAAGCCGCTAACCGTATGCAAACACCGATGATCATAGGTGAGTGGGGCGCTTTTTATGGGGCAGGGGAGGCTGTGGTCCCCGTGGCGTTGCATATCACAAAGTATTTTGAAAAACTGTTGTGTGGTGATTTATATTGGGATTATTATAAGGGAATGGAAAAGGCGGCTTATTTTCCTGTGCTGCGCCGTCCTTATCCTATGGCTACCTCGGGAGATCTTGTTTCTTACCGTTACGACAGTGAATCAAAAACATTGAGCATGAGGTGGCATGAGCGGGAAAAACAGGCCGGGAATACTGTCATCTGGCTTCCATCAATAAAAAATATAAAAATTACAGGATTAAAGAAAGGTGAATATACTACGAAGCTGGTAAAGGACGGGTTCATGCCTGGATTTTTAATCATTAAAACAAAAGGGAAAAATATAACCCGGGAAATAGGGGTGAAGATGAATTGAGAGAATTTACCTGCGGTAATAAATCCGGTAGCTATATTATTTCCCAGCTTTCGATATCGCCTTTCACAATTTTAAAAATCGGATGCTGATCAACTTTTTTGAGGTTACTTAATTTATCAAATTTTTCTTTGTCACGGATTTTGAGTTTGCTGAGCAGGTGTCCGGTTTCAAATTTAATTTGCCCGGTTGTCACGCATATTATGGAAGGTTCAAATTTCCAGTCAATCTTTTCCCTGTCAAAATTGTAATTTCTTGTCAGCGCTTCGTTATAAACAGTTGCCAGGTATTGGTTGATTCTGTCTATTGGCTTAGCTGTCTGTTTGAATCGGTCAAGTTGCGGATGATTGCGATAGCCCTTTGTTCTACCTTCAAGAACGTGTTTGGCGAGGAGCGTTTCACGCCACAATGCCACAAGCCCCTTTGTGTCTAAATACTTTGGATGGATCGACCATATTCTCATTTGCCTGAGTCGTAAAAGTAAAAGTATGGTCAAAAGCCTGAAAAAACCAATTGCAATTTCCTAACGCACTGCTGAGCCCGGCGCCACATGCTCCAGCCTCGTGGCCTGGTTAGGCGCGGGAACCCGGATATTGATGGCTAAAATGTAAAAGTTTAATATTAACGTATTTTTAATTTTCTATTATCTTTATACTCTTGCATTGCCAATCTATCCATAATGATACAGTCCTGCTCCACCTAATGAGTAATGATGATAAGGAAGCTTTTTCCCGGATCTATCGCCGTTATTGGAATAATTTGTTTACGACTGCTGCCAAAGCCTTGCGTGGAAAAGAAGAAGCAGCCGATGTAGTTCAGGATGTTTTTCTCTCTCTATGGAACAGGCGCAAAGAATTAGACATTGAAGGATCCCTTGCTGCATACCTGCAAACAAGTGTCCGTTACAAGGCCATTCACTACATTGAAAAGAATATTACCCGGCGTGATTACCTGGACCTGTTAACAGATACCGCCGTTAATAGCCTCCCTGCTTCTGCAGAAATCCAATTGCAGTTGAAAGAGGTGCAACAGGCAATCCATGATGCCGTCACCAGGATGCCTCCTAAGATGCAGGAAGTTTACCAACTCAGCCGTCAGGAATATCTTAGCCATAAAGAAATTGCAGACAGGTTGGGTATTTCTACTGAGACAGTAAAAAAACATATTCAGCATGCCCTGCAACTGATTAAAATCGCGTTGGAATATACTTCCGCTTCCGTTCCCTTACTATTACTTCACCTGGCTTTTTAAGTTATTATTATTTTTTTACCCCCTTCGGTTCTGTTGCCGGACAATAATATGTACGTATACATTACCTATGGATATTAATCAGGCTAAAAAACTGTTGCAGCGTTACAGGGAGGGCATTGCCAGTCCGTCAGAAAAGCAACTTGTGAATCAATGGTATGGCCAATTGGTGAAGTCAGGTGAATGGCAATGGGATGAAGGTGAAAAAGAGAAGATGGAACAGGTGATGGAAGCCAATTTGCTGCGGCAGATTAATGAGTCCGAACAAACTATATTAGCACCCGTGCGCCATTTGTTCTGGAGCAGGGTTGTGGTGGCGGCTTCCATCATTGGAGCGATAGGTATAGGTTTTTACCTCTTGTCCTCTGCCAGGCAAGCCAAACAGAATGATATTGTGAAAACAGAACCGGCGAAAGATGTAAAGGCCCCGGCATCCAACCGTGCCATGATCACCCTGGCTAACGGACTACTGGTATTTCTTGATAGTGCGATGAATGGTACCTTGGCTATGCAGGGTAATGCGAAGTTGATGAAACTGGGGAGCGGACAGATCGTGTATAGAATGGAAACTGGCGAAGCAGTTAACGAAATAAAATATAATACATTAGAGAATCCCCGTGGCAGCAAAGTAGTAAACATCACATTGGCAGATGGCAGCAGGATATGGTTAAATGCAGGTTCTTCTGTTACCTATCCTGTTGCTTTTGCAGGTAATGAAAGAAAAGTATCGGTGAAAGGTGAAGCTTACTTTGAAATAGCGCATGATGCAGCGAAACCATTTTATGTAAGTAAGGGAGATATAGAAGTAAAGGTACTGGGTACTCATTTCAACGTAAACGCGTATGATGATGAAAGCGATGTGAAAGTAACACTGCTGGAAGGATCTGTAAAATTGTCGAATACCGGGCAAACTGTAATAATTAAACCTGGTGAGCAGGCGGTAGCTTCTTCTAATTCACCGCTCACCGTTTACCATTCACCTGACCTCGATAAAGTAATGGCCTGGAAAAACGGTTTGTTCAATTTTGAAGATGCAGAATTGAAAGATATTATGCGCGAACTGTCAAGGTGGTATGATGTGGAAGTGGTGTACGAGGGCAACATCCCAAAAGTGCAGTTCTGGGGAAAGATAGACAGGAATACCGTTTTATCGAGTGTATTAAAAGGGTTGGAAGAGTCCGGGATTCATTTTCGCATAGAAGAGGGTAAGCGATTAATAGTGATACCCTGAAAAATGATTTTACTAACCAAAACAGGATAACAAATGAGCTAAACTTTTTCTTATCAGCATCCGCAAAATGAAAGCGGCCCCGGCGGTCACCGGGGCAGCAAATAGTTTGGATCATGTAAAAACTACAGTTTCGCAAAAACATTCACTTTTAACAATCAAAACTGATGCAATTTATGCAAAAAACTGCTTATGGCCCCATGTCTTTATCCGTGGGGTATCGGGGCCTGGCTAAACTCATTCTCGTCATGAAGCTTACCATCGTATTATTAACAGCTGCTTTTTTACAGGTACATGCTTCAGGTAAATCACAGACGATTACTTTACACGAAAAAGAAGCTTCCCTAAAAAAAATATTTAAGTCTATTGAAAAGCAGACAGGTTATGTAGTATTTATTAAAAAAGATTTATTGGAAGCGAGCCACCCGGTTTCAGTAGACGTGGTCAACGTCCCACTTATTTATTTACTGGACCTGGTGTTAAAGAACCGGCCATTGCAATACAATATTGAAGGAAGAACCATTTTCATTACCCCCAGACTGGTGATAAAAAATGAACTGCAACCCATTGAAATATTAAATTTTGCCCTACCTCTCATTGACGTAAAAGGGCAGGTGGTAAATGACAAAGGCGAACCGGTAGATGCAGCCAGTGTGCAGGTAAAGGCGAATAAAACAAGAGGCACTACAACCGATGTCAATGGGTATTTTAGTATTTCTGTACCAAATGAAAAGTCCGTTCTTGTTATTTCAGCTGTTGGATATATGACACAGGAAGTTGTTATTGGAGAGAAAAGAAATTTTTCTATCCGTCTTATTCCCAGTGATATTAAGTTGAATGATGTTGTTGTTATCGGGTATGGGTCACAGGTCAGGAAGAATCTTGCATCAGCCACATCGAAAGTGTCTGCCAAGGAGTTTAAGCAGGCTGTTGTTAATACAGTTGATCAGGCACTGCAGGGCAGGGCTACCGGGATACAGGTTACCAACCAATCCGGAGAACCTGGCGCCAACGCAGTGATCAGGGTACGTGGCAGCAATTCACTTAGTGGAAACAACGAGCCATTGTATGTGATTGACGGGGTGATCATGCCTCCCTATGTCGAAGCCCCCAGTATGATTTACGGGGCTTATACACAAAACGGTTTATATGGAATAAACCCCAATGACATTGAGAATATTGAAGTGCTGAAAGATGCCTCTGCAACAGCTATCTTCGGATCACGCGGTGCAAATGGAGTTGTCGTTATTACGACCAAAGCGGGCAGGAAATCTGATCCCATCATTGAAATCGTTAATAAAACATCCTTCGGATCGATTGCGAAACCTATCAAAATGATGAACAGCCGGCAATTTGCTGAAGTATGGAATGAATATTCAGTTTATTCCGGTAATCCGGCGCCATTCGGAGATATAGATACCATATCAACAAATACAGACTGGATCGATCTGATAACCCGGAATACTTTTAGGGAAGAAAGTGGGATTAGTGTTTCGGGAGGGAGTGCTAAATCCTCTTATTATATTTCAGGAAATTATCTTAAAGATAATGGTCTGCTGATCGGTTCAAATCTGAGTCGTGCAAGCATTCGTGCAAATCTTAGCAGTGTTGTAAATAAATGGTATACTATTACAGCACAACTTTCATTGGTGCATCAAAATTCGTTACGTGGTATCAGTTCAAATGGTGGATGGCCAAACGGGGGTGGATTTGTGGAAGCAACCAGGAATATTACGTTATATAAAATCACAGACAATGGTGATAAAGTGCCATCCCCCATTCCTGGCGGAGGTACTGGCTGGTTTGGTAATCCCATTAACGAACAGTTGGATAAACAGGATGTTTCCAAGAACGACTATTCTATTATGAATATTCAAAACCTGTTTACCATCATGCCGGATTTAAAGCTATCTGTTAATGTGGGAAGGATACAGAATTTAACAAGAAGGCAGGCGTTCTTTCCCGTTACAACTGTAGAAGGTTTTTATGGTAATGGCAGGGGCGATAATGCAGTTGCCAATACCTACAACTATAACCTCAATGCTTATCTGCAATACAATAAGACAATAAGTGCAGACCATAATCTTGCTCTTACACTCGGAGGAGAATATATTAAGGACGAATTGGAAACCCTCACCGGTACAACTTCGGGGCTTTTCCTTCCTTCTCTCGGTGTAAATAACCTGGCTAGTGCGGCAGCTCAGCAAACACTTTCTTATAAAGAAAAGCGTGTCATTGAGTCAGGATTCTTTAGGGCCAACTATACATATAAGGAAAAATATATTCTTAATGCGTCCGTCCGACTGGATGGAGCATCCCCCTTTGCAGAAAATAATAAGAAAGCCTGGTTTCCGGCTGTTGGCGTGGCCTGGAACGTGAACAAAGAAGATTTCCTGGCAGGATCCTCTTTTGTGAATGATCTAAAATTACGGGGATCCTATGGCGTCGTTGGAAGCCAGGCGATTGCTCCGTACTCATCCCTTGCCAGGTACGGTACCGACTATTACCAGGTCGGCTCAACCAACACTTTAGTCGTTTTCCCATCCACCCTGGGTAATGATAACCTGACCTGGGAACGGACCAAACAATTCGATTTAGGCCTTGATTTTAGTGGTTGGGAAAGCCGGTTCACTTTCACCTTCGACTACTATAGCAAACTGACGGATGGCTTGTTACAACCCCGCCTGCTTCCGTCCCAATCAGGAAATTCTTCCATTACGGACAATTATGGAGCGATCAGCAATAGAGGAATAGAACTTAGCCTGGGCGCCGATATTATCAGAAAGAAAAATATTACGTTGACAAGCCGGTTCTATATTTCTAAAAATAAAAATATTCTGGATAACCTGGGTGACAGAACGGCCCCACAATTTCAATCACTGAGCGGTAATCTCCAGGGCGGCGTATACGGTGTATTAACACCAGGCCAGGAAATAGGCCAGTTTTACGGGTATAAAATCATTGGGTTGACCCAGGCTTCTGATTTTAGTAATGGGCAGCCTAACTATCCATTCCCGGAAACGGGCCAGGTTTCGGATCAGAGGCCCGGTGGCTTAAAATATGCGGACCTGGATAAAGATGGCTCGATAACCATTGCCGATGAAACCGTGCTGGGAAAATCGACACCCGATTTCACTTATGGGTGGGTAACTGATGTAAACTGGAAAAACTGGAGTTTTAGTATGCTCTTTACAGGATCATACGGCAATGATGTATTAAATATGACGGCACATTACCGGACTGCCGGGTTAGTATACAACGGAGGAGCCTTCTTCAACCAAACAGAAGAATGGTACCAGCACCGCTGGACATCAAAGAATCCCACTACGGATGTTAATTTTCCTGCCACCCAGACAAATGCTGCTTCGAGTGATATCAACAGCACGATGGTTGAAAGCGGAAGTTATTTCAGATTGAAACAACTATCAATAAGCTATGGCTTTCCCAATTTAAAGTTTACCAGGAATGC
>JBGAJL010000108.1:0-14836 GCA_044224935.1 Flavitalea sp. | reverse complement strand
CTCCTTTCCTAACCTGGTCCTGGACCTGGGGTTGCACGAGGAAAAGGCTTGGGTAGGGGCACTGATAGTGAAAATAATCCACCACATAATCCCACACATAGATATGCCTGGCTATTTTTCCCCAGGCTGCGAGGTCCCCCCCGCAATACATGATCTGCACGTTGTCCAACGGTTTGGTAATAGCCGGAGGAACCATGGAATAATAATAAGCAAGGGTGGAAATGATCTTATCGGGAAATTCTTTGGCCACTTCGTTCACGAACCGGATGATCGGGCCGGCTATGCTTTTCTCTTCCTCTATCGCTTTCCTGCACTTGTCGCACTGGCAATATAACGGTCCGTCTGCCTGGCTCACGGACCAATACAGCCGGTCGGGCTGTAGAGCCATATCTTTCCTCAGCTGTTTAACCACTTCCCTGACCACGTTGGCGTCTGACATGCACAACTGATCCGGGATCCTGTGACCGTCGATCAGTGCGAAGTATTCGGGGTGTGATTTGTAAAACTCTTCAACCGGCACCAGTTTAGTGGTAAGCGTATGCACATAATAGTTGTCGGCAAAAGGAGGGAAGCGGTTGGTGGTGCGGTTCCAGTCGAGCAGGTCTTCGTCGTTGCTGAAATCATTGAGCGTAAAGACGATCCGCAGGCTGTTCACAGAAGAGTCGGCCTCGTTGATAGCGGGCAATTTCAGCGTCTTTTCATTCGGTATCACCGCATATTTGGGACTGTACAAATGACATCCCAGGTACTTGTCGAGAATGACGATGGCCCCATAGATACAGCCGCGGCTTTTTCCGCCATCGATATAAATGGATCCATTGTTTTGGGTCCTGATCCGGTAACCATCGAACCGGAGCCCATCCACTTCTCTGATAAAAATACCTTTTTCATCCTTTTTGATTGCTGAAACGATCGCGCCCCAGCCCGACATTTTTTCGATATATTTCAGCAACAGGGATGCACGCTGCTCCTGGGCGCCCGGAGAGAGCAGGCGCGATCGAGTATCGCTTTTTCTGTTACTCAACAGGGTGATCGGTTTAGAATTAAAGCAGTTTATAAAAGGGATAACAGCGCCACTTTTCCTATATCCTGAATACGTGTTTTCATTTTCATGTATTTGACTGTTTCATTGATTTATCTCCGCAGGTCTCTGTTAAAGGCCCGGGTAACTTTAGCTTCTCTTATCTGCGGATTCCCATTTTCTGCTTGTGGCAAAAACCTTTACCTCGTAGGCTGCGGCCGTGTGATGAATCGTTCTTCAGCTTCCACTTCCTCTTCACCGTACAGTTCCACGAGCCGGTGCCCGTTAAGGCGTGGCAAGCCTTCCACCACGGCGGCGAGTTGGGAGGTATCCGATTCATTCAACAGTGCCACTTATCCAGTCTCTGCCGTACTGACGGGCCGTTCCAACCACCCGGTTATTGGTGTCTTCTTCCGGCTGGTAGGTGGAAATGGTAATCGGCTTGGGGTCGGTTGTCAGAAAAGGCTGTAACGCGTTGAATTCATTGGCAAGGCCGAATAAGGATGTCCTGTATTCGTTGGAAGTGAGGTATTTCATATCCCAATACAAAATGCCGCGGGTGCCATTGGCGATCACATCATAAGCCATGTAGCGCGACTCTTCAAACGAAGGATAGGCCACTGGCCGGTCTTTGAATTTGTCTTTGTCTATAACCACCAGCTCGTTCCATGAAAATCCCTGGAGAACCATGTATATGGGCTTGTTTTCACTGATTGCTGTCCAGCGTTTGGCGCTTTTGCCGATTGGCTGCATGCTTTGGCGGCCTTTGCGCTGCCATTGATGCGCGGAGACCTGGATCGCAATATCGCACCCGGTGTCTACATCATCCATGTATTCCTGCACGTAGCCCATGTCGCTGTTTTCGGCCTCGTTGATCCACATCTGTAAAATTATTGGACGATGCTTCTGCACATAAGCAATGGCGCTCCTGACTTTGGGCATCAGGATCCGGCTTTGCTCCTTCGCGTATTTCAGCGCTTCGGGCGCCAGATTGCGCCAGGCGCCTGGTGCATGGTGGATTTTCTTTGTTTTATACAGGTTGCTGTGAGCGGTGAACCACCATACGAATTCATCGGGACCCTCCCATAAAGCCAGTGCAGGATGACCGGCAACAGAGCCGGCCAGTTTTTTCAGATTATCCGAGACTCCCTCGGCCAGCGGAAGAGGAACCCATCCCCTGCACACCGAATTTTTGCATCCGGTCGAGATCTGCCCTGGACCGGCAGGAAACAGGTTTAAGCCGGCGTTGACCATCTCTTTGAGCGCTGCATCGCTGTCGGACAGGTAATAGCTGCCGAATACGAAAACGCGTTTCCCGTTTTTCAGTAAATAACCATCTCCCTGCGCCGATATCGCCTGGAAGAGACAGAGAAAGACGATAACGGAAAGAATTTTTCTTTTCATACCACGAGCTTTAGAGTCAGTGTAATGCATCACCGGTCTGCAGAAGCCGGTTATATTGCCGGCTGCATTCTGGTGATGATGATCTTTTTTATCAGGATTTAGAGTTGAACATATCCAACATTTTGAATAAGGGCTCCCGGGGCCGTGAGCATGGCGTTCTGCGGAATCGGAAGGGCGTAATCGCGATCGTCCCAGGTGATGGTTTCGTTTTCATCTGCGGCCAGTTCCGCCGGCATCACCACCTTGGCGCGCTCTGTTCTGACGAGGTCGTACCACCGCTTGTTTTCCAGCGCAAATTCCACCCGCGATTCATTTTCGATGGCCAGCAGCAGTTCCTCGTTCGAAGCAAAGTCGGAAGTGACATAATCCCGGAGAGACACAGCAGGATCGCCGGAATTCCATGTGGGAAATTCGGTTTCAATAACACCGATCGTCTGGTCTTCCAGCTTATCTGTATTCCTGGCGCGCTCCCTCACTTTATTGACATAAGTGAGAGCAATATTTTTGTCGCCGCCTGATCTCACCACGGCTTCTGCATACAGCAGGTATACTTCTGCCAGGCGCAGTTCTTTCCAATTGCATGTCCAATCGCCGTAGGTGGCCACATCGGATTTTTCCTGACCCAGTTTTTGCCAGTATTTATGTCCATATGCTTCTGCCTTATAATTTCCGGTGGCTTCTTTGTATCCCGGGCGAAAGGTCACCGACTTGCGGGGATCGCCGGCGGTATAAGCATTGATTATGGATGGTGTGGGTTTATTATCTCCTGTTCCTGCATCGCCTGCCGGCACCAGGGCGGCTGCCGCCGCATTGGACAGCATTCTCGACTGAAAGGAATTTCCTGTTCTGTTGGTTTGATTGGACTGAAACTGTATTTCGATAATGGCTTCCGAAGAGTTTTTATTTTCCGCATTGAATAGCTGAATATAGCTGGGCACGAGGCTGAGAGATGTATTTTCGATCACCGGCTTGAATTCGGCCGCTGCTTTTGTATAATATTCCGAGCCTTTGTTGAGCGGGTAGCCAGCCATGAACATATACACTTTTCCGAGCAGGGCCTGTGCCGAAACATTTCTGAAGCGCCCCACGGCGGCCCCGGAAGTGCTGGCGGGCAGATTATTCTTCGCTGCTGTAAGGTCTTCTACGATCAAGGCGTAAGTGTCTTCCAGCGTTGCTCTCGGTTTTTCGCGTGCCTCCTTGGGGCCGAGGTGCTGTGTGACCAAAGGAACGCCCAGTAACTGTCCGTCCAACGCGTATCCTCCGAAGGTGCGTGCCAGATAAAAATAGCATAGCGCCCTGATCAGTTGCGCTTCGCCGGATGCTGTTTTTTCACAGCTTCATCGGTATAAGTGGCGCCGTCTATATGTTCCAATACGGCATTTGACGCAATAATAGCGCTGTAAAGGCTATTCCAAAAAGCTTCCACTCCTCCGTAATCCACCTGCATTGGCGCCAGCAGATTTATCCTGTTCCTTTCAACGGTGGGATTGTAAAACCCGGTGTTGTCTGAGCGGATCTCTCCCCAATAATAGAAATAGCCGTTATATATATCGCGCAATGTCCCGTATGCACCAATCACGGCGGCATCCATATCTGCCTGGGTTTTATAAAATGATTGAGGAGTGAAATTGGCGGGATCTGATATATTGAGCATATCCTTGCTGCATCCGGGGAGAAAGGCGACAGCGAGGAAAAGATAGAGTGTTTTTTTCATGACTTTATTCTTTTGCATTATTCGTTAAGTTGATCAGAAAGTAAGATTCACCCCTAAAGTATAGGTGCGTGCAGTGGGGTAAGCGAGATAGTCAGCCCCGCTGACTGTTGAGCCACCTGTGTTGTCTGGCGAATCATAATAATAAGAAGTATTGGCTTCCGGATCATACCCGAGGTATTTTGTGAAAGTGTACAGGTTGTACCCTGTTGCAAATACCCGCAGACGGGTGATATTCATTTTCTTTAATAACCTATTGGAGAGGTCGTATGCCAGGCTCAGGTTTCGGATGCGCAGGTACGAATTATCCTGCACCCAGTATGATGAACCGTTGCCGTCGAAACCCCTGCCGACCGAAGTAACGGCGGGCACCTTTCCGTTGCCGGGATCGGTAGGTGACTTCCAGCGGTCGAGCAGGTATTCAGGAACTCCTCTTGAGCCGTCGGTTCCTTTCACGAGTTCTTTGAACAGCAGGTTGTATGTATTTCCGCCATAGCTGCTGGTCAGTTGCAGATCGAGGCTGAAATTCTTATACGAAAAATGATTGGTCATACCCGCAGTGAACGTGGGGTAGTTGTTGCCGATCGTTGTGCGGTCGTTTACATCGATCACACCATCGGGCTTACCATCAGGGCCGCTCACATCTTTGTAATACATCTGTCCGGGACGGTCCTTGCCCGGATTCACCTGGATATGTTTTGCCAGATCTGCTTCGTCCTGGAATATCCCTTCCACCTGGTAGCCCCAGAAGCTGGACAGCGGATCTCCCACTGCTGTTCTGAACCATGGTCCGCCTGCTATTTTGGATTTTGGAAAAATGGGCGAGTTTCCGGGTCCGAGCGACAACACCTCATTGGCGTTATGAGAGATGTTGAAATCGGTGCTCCATGAAAAAGAAGGCCTGATTATATTTTTGCTGGAAATGGTGAGCTCGACGCCTGAGTTGCGCATGCTGCCGGTATTGGTCAGGAATGTAGTCTGGCCGCTGATAATAGGGGTAGGCATGCTGAGCAAGAGATCGTAAGAGGTTCTGGAATAATAATCGGCGGTCATCGACAGGCGATTATTGAACAGGCCCAGGTCGAACCCGATGTTGAACTCTTGTTTTTTCCCAGGTTAAATCATTGTTCGTGCCCTGAGGCCTGGAGGAACGCCTAATAGGGAACTCTGTGAAGTACCCAGTGGATACCAGGTGCTGACCATATTGCCCTGCCATTCGAAGTTGCTGATGTAATTGTTGCCCGATATACCCCATCCTCCCCTGATCTTCAGGTCGCTGATGGTTTTGGAGTTGGCCATAAATGATTCCTGCGATATATTCCATCCGGCGGAAACAGAGGGAAAGAATCCCCACTTATGGCCCGGGCTGAAGCGCGAAGAACCGTCCCAGCGCACGGTACCCGTCAGCATGTAACGCTGATCAAAATTGTACATTAAACGGCCGAGATAGGAAAGCAGGGAATTTTCGGAAGCGCCCGTGAGCGCTATCAATGGTGTTCCTGTGACCAGCTGCACATAATTGCTTGGTGCGTTGTTGGCCGAAGCGCTGATCGATCCGTATTTGGCGTCTTCAACGGTGTATCCTCCCAGCAGGGCAATGTTATTCTTTTCTGCAATGGTCAATTTGTAATTGACCAGGTTCTCGATCAGGTAGGTTCTTGTGTTGGTCTGGGTATTCGAAGATTGTGTTCCGGTGGTTGTCAGGCCATAATCATTCACTCCTTTGGGCTCAAAAAAGCTGTTTTCCCCATTTGCCATTTGCCCGTTTAACGTGAGCTTGTATTTAAGATTGGGGATGATTTCCCATTCTGCAAATCCGAAAGCCGACCATCCGTAGCTTTTCTGGTAGTGATACCGGTTGTTTACCAGTTCCACCGCGTTGAATCCTGGCTGGCCCGAGCCAAGGATGTCGGGGTTTCTTTGCATGTCGGCATACGAGCCGTCAGGATTCTTAATGGGAAAAACAGGAGCGAGCGACAACGAAGCCAGGTTAATTCCCCAACCGCCAAGCTCTTCATTTCTTCCCTGTGCCTGCAGCCTGCCATTTCCTGAATTATTCATCAGTTGCAAACCGACAGTGAGATTCTTTTTCACTTTGGATTCCACGCGCGCCCGTGTATTGAAACGCTGAAAGGTGGAATTGATCACGATGCCATCCTGCTTTTCATAATTACCGGAGATGACGTAACGTGTATTGTTTGTTCCTCCGGAAATCGAAACTTCATTTTGTGTGACCAGGGCATTGCGATAGATCTGATCCTGCCAGTCTGTGTTGGCCATTTTTGCTACATCGCCGGGGTCCTGGATATTGTATTTGAAAGTGCCCCATGAATTTGATTGTCCGTCGGGTATGATGAACTTGATGCTGCCTGCACCGCCTGCCTGCCGGGTGGCGTTATCATCGGTGGCTTTATTCACAGCAGGGTTACGGTCCACCCATGAGTTGTTCTTGGACTCTATCAATAATTCCAGGTAATCTTCCTTTCCCATCATTGGTATCTTCCTGGAGATCTGCTGCATACCCACGGACGAATTTACCGAGATGGCCGGTGGGCCGACCTTTCCTCTTTTTGTGGTGATCAGCACCACGCCGCTCGAACCACGCGAGCCGTAAATGGCGGTGGCCGATACATCTTTGAGAACGGTGACGCTTTCTATATCATTCACGCTGACGGCGCTGATGGCATTGGGCATCGGTACTCCGTCTACCACATACAGCGGATCGGAACTGCCGCTAATGGAGTTGGTTCCCCTTATTCTCACCTTCATGCTGGCGCCGCCGGGCTGCCCGCTACCTTGCTGAATGTCTACACCGGACATCTGGCCCGCCATTGCTTCCAAAACGCCCATCACGGGCCTGTCGGCAACTTCTTTGGAGGTTATAGTAGTGACTGCTGTGGTGACATCGGCTTTTTTCACTGTTCCATAACCCACGACCACCACTTCATCCAACCCATTGTTTTTGGCATGTAGCACGACAGTTATCGTTGCATTCTTTGTAACCGAAATTTCGCTGTCGGTATATCCTACATAAGAAAATACAAGAGTGGTTGCCGCATCATTGACAGTGATGGAAAAATTTCCATTTTCATCTGTTGTGGTGCCTATCTGGGTGCCTTTGACCTTAACGCTCACGCCTTGCAGGGGCTGGCCGTCTTCTGCCATTACTCTTCCCCTGACGGTTCTCAGGATTTCCTGATCATTCTCCGGGGCAACGGCATCGATGGCGGATAATTTCCTGCGTATAAAAATGGTATTCGCTTCAATGGAATATTCAAAGGGCTGGTTGGCAAGCACTCTTCGGATAAAATGTTCAACTGTTTCATTTTTCGCAGAGATCGTTACGGGCTTAGCCTGCCTGAGCAACTGGTCATTGTAGGCAATCAGATAGCCTGTTTGCTTTTTCAATTCATTAAACACTCTGACCAAAGAGACATTCGTCCCGGAGTAGATGACTGTTTGTGAAACGGTGCTGGCGCTGACATGCAGGCCTGCTGCAAGAAAAAGGAAAGCGGTTAGTTTCATAACACGCAGCGTTTGGTTTGAAAGCCTTATTCTGATCCGGAATAAAGCATTACAAAGAGCATTTTTCATACTTTTGTACAAGTTTTGGGTCGACCGCCGCTTATGCTTCGGCCAACGCGGTGATAAATAAATCAGTCTCCACTGACTATCCAAGGATCGGCCCTCAACTTATAGCCGGAAGTGTCGCAACCATTTCCGGTTTTTTTGGGTCGACCCAGCAAATTTTTTTTAATTTTTCATAATAATCTTTATTGAGATATAATCAATTTCCTTCCCGGCTCAAGGCGGCATTTTACTTCCATTGCTTCTAATCCTTTAATGACCTGTGATAATTGAAGGTTCATACCCATTTCCCCCCTGAGTTTTATATCGGGAATATCTTTTTCATAGATAATGGACAGATCATACCAACGCGCCAATTCACGAAGCACCTGTTGCAGACTTTTACCTTCGAAGGTGAATACGCCGTTTTTCCAGGCCATGACCTGGGTAACGGCCACATCAGTGTTGACCTGGTTGCCAGCCAGTTGTTGTCCTGGCAATAGCGTTACAGAATTATTATCTCCTGTGATTCTTACCTTACCTTCCAGCAGTGTTGTTTTTACATTCGCCTCATCCGCATAGGCATTGATATTGAAACCCGTTCCCAAAACCTCCACGCGGGTGTGGTTATTGACATTGACCACAAATGGTTTTTCCTTGTTTTGGGCTACATCGAAATATACTTCACCGGATATGGAAACATTTCTTTGATCGCCTATGAACCGTGTGGGATAAGTGATGGAAGAAGCGGCATTGAGCCACACCTGCGTTCCATCGGGCAGCGCCAGTTGGTACTGGCCGCCACGCGGCGTTTTCATCGTATTGTTGAATACGGCTTCGCTGTTCGTTTCCTCTCCGTTGGCGGCAGTGTAAAGAATCTCCCCGTTGGCCGATTTCACGATTCGCATTCCTCCCTGGATCAGGGTCGATCCGGTGGCCAGGCTATCGAGCTCCACCACGGAGTGGTCACCCAGGATAAGAACTGCTTTGTTTCCGCCGGGCGCGATGTCGGGTACAATGGGTTTAACCTCTGCCCGGACGATATTCTTTTGGGGTTGACGGGAAGAAGTGTGTCGGTATATGCCAACACCGCAAAGGATAACCAGCACTGCAGCCGAATAGCGGAACAAGGTTGAATGAAGAATAGAATGGATTCGATGCACTTTCTGCTGCTCAAAAATTGCTGTGCCGGACAGCGTTTCCGAAACCGGGATCCGGCCTGCCTGCAGGATTTGATTATATAGCCGGCTGGCCTGCTTTTCATTCGACCATCCGGTCCATGCCTCTCCCAAAAAATCAAGGTCAATCCGCTCGGCATAGCGCAACCGAAACCCTTCTTCTTCCAGGAAAGAAAAAAATACCGGCAGTTCATCGGCAGTTAAACGTTCTGCAATGAACCGCTCGATGAGCGCATCGAATGATGAAGTGTCTGGCATATACCGATTGAAGTCGCGCAGGCAGACAAAACGTATTAGTCCCTATAATCTTTTTTTTATTTTTTTTCAGCACATACATTGTCGCTTTACGAAAAAGCCGGAAGAAAACAGAAAGAAATGATCAGAAAGGAATCGCTGCCATGGGTTTGAACGAACTGTCGCAATGATTGCATTGCTTTAAGCAGATGCACTCTTACCGTATTCGGTGAGATGCCCATCCGGTCGCCGATATGTTTATAGCTTAACCCTTCTTCCCGCTGGAGGTTAAGCGCTGTGCGTTGCTGCGCGCTCAACCGACCGATTCCCTGTTGCACCAGCCGGCGCTGCTCCTTGAGCAGCAATTCTTTTTCGGGATGCGTGCCCGCCATTACAGAGCGGTGTTTTAAAAAATTGATATAGGCAGCCTGTGATCCCTGTTTGCGCAGGATAGAAATGATCGTATTGCGCGTTAACGTGTGCAACCAGCCTGCAAAGGTTTGTACATTTCCGAGGTGCTCCCGTTCTTCCCATATTGCGAGGAACACTGTTTGCACGAGGTCTTCCGCCAGTTCAACCTGTTTGAGATGAAGCAATGCTATGGAATACACTTTCTTTGCGTAATAGTCATAAATCTCCCTGAAGGCGCTTTCCTTTCCTCCGGCGAGCTCGCGGAGCAGTATTCTTTCATTATGGAGCGAAACGAGTGGCAAGAGTGCAATATATTTTATTATTGATCTTACATTTCGATTGCTATTATCGCGAACTTATTTCACTTTTCAAGCGATTGATAAATATTCCGCCTGATTTTTCCAATGATAATTCCCTCTGCCCGGCTGTCATCAGCTTTTGACGAAACGCAGCAGGGGAAACACCAAACTGCTTGCGAAATACAGTGGAAAAATACTGGCCGCTCGAAAATCCGCACTCATATCCTATTTTATTGATATTCTCATCCGGCTGTTCCAATAATTTTTTACTGGCCCTCTCCAAACGCAGATATAACAGGTAGTTCATCGGCGTTTTGTTCGTGTATAGTTTAAAGTAATGTACAAATCTGGTTACACCGAGGCCGCAATGTTTTGCCATTGATTCCAATGTCCATAAATGCGAATACGTGCTATGGAGGTCGTTGATAAAAAACTCCATGGTCCTGCTACTTTCTGTAAGCAGCTCATTATAAGAAAACGGCCCCGTCCTGAATAAGGTAAGCAGGTGCATTAATAATTCATTGATATAAACCAGCATCCAGGACTCGTTTCTATTGCTGTCCCAACTCAGCAGCAATTTGCCGATCTTTTGAAAACATCTTCTTATCTCAGCGTTCGCATTCCATACAGGCGTCTCATTCTGACGAAGCATTTTCGACAGTTCATCAATGTCGTTTTTTGTAAGCATGATCCATGAAGGCCATTGCCATTCCTGATGTGGATGCCGGACGTTTACATCAAGTATTATCCAATACAGCTTTCCAACTGCAATATTGGGATTACCCAGTTTATGTGGCTGCCAGGGCCGGGTGATTATAAACTCATCGGGTGCCAGCATGTATTTACCTTCTCTTAATTCAAAAGCTAAACTGCCTGTCTCTAAAAAGGAAAGTTCGATTCCCTCGTTCCTATGCCAGTCCAGGCCCCAATCCTGTTGCTCATGCGCATTCCAGAATCCAATAGAGTTGATGCCCGGTAATACGTCCTCTGCCAGGCGCCTGCCCGGATAATTGAGCCGGGCGCATGCATTCAAATCAATTTTTCCCTCATTCCACGCGTTAAGCAACGGCGTGCATGTATCGGAATAATATTCCTGATCTTTTTCTTTATAAATAGGATAGTTTTCAATCATTCCGCAAGCAAATCCTTTATTTCGTTCAATCAATTTAAGCAAAGAATAGATGTAAACACTGAAATGATCTGAAAAATTTTAGATTACGCTTTTGAAACAAGATCAATTTTCCTGCAAAGTGACCTTACATACTATATTCTTTTTTTATCAGCCGGTTACCTAAAATTTTTTCCAAAAAGCGCAGGCTGACGGCAGCCTCTTCAATTTTTCCGCATTCGACACTTAAGAAAATTTCCCTGTCCACATCCTTCATAATATAAATTATTCTTTCCCAGTCCACAACACCTTCCCCACATGCACAGCCCACCGGTGTGCCTGTCACTTTGCCCCTTTCGCTGTTGCTGTGTTCCATGCTTATATCTTTCGCATGAATATGAAGCACAAGATCTTTCACCTTAAGCAAACCGGAATAAGGATCTTCCACTCCGGCCAGGTATGCATTTCCTGTGTCCCAGTTTATTCCGATCCATGGAGACTTCACCAGGTTGACAATTCTGAGAAGACCATCGGAAGTTTGTGTATAAATGCCATGCGGTTCAATGCAAATGCTTACCTTATTCCGGCGCGCCACCATTTCAGCTTTAGTGAGCGTATAACGCATTACTTCATGAGCAAATGCATCGTCCATCCACCCGGGCTTCACCATCTCGTCTGTGTTGACGAAAGGAGCCCGCAGTGCGTTCGCGAAAAGCACGGCACGCGTCAACCTGCTTACGGCAGCTTCGGGCTTCATCAGCGGGCTGTGGCCGCTGATGCTGCTCACAAGCATTCCGTATCTGTCGCAGATCTCCTTAAGTAATAGAGGATCCTCTTCCATCGAAAAAGAATGAAAATAATGCACTTCACTGAGCAACTCCCAACCGGTGTGAACCATCGGCTCAATATATTCATATCCCAGTTCAGAAGCTATCCGAACGCCTTCTTCAAAACTTTTGTCTGCACTGCGGCAGTACTCCATGTTTAAGCTTATTTTAAACTTTGCCATTTTTATATTATTTAATCAACTGGTGAAAAGAGAAATCAAACCATTTATTTCCCGGAAATAAAATCTTCGTACATTTTTTTCAGATATGCTTTCGCAGGTTTTCCTGCATGTATATACGTTCTGTAATTCAGTTCAAACTTTTCGTGCGCTTTGATTTTCAATGGATCGTTGTACAATAAGGCCGGGGTGAAAAAAAGATTCTGGCCTTCAGTGTACCATATGTACCAGGGAGTAGGGGAGCGCAGATTGTTGATATGATCAAAGATTGTGATCCCCGCCAACTGACCTGTTGTTCCGGAAGCCGTTGCTGTCATATCTATCCAATCGGCGTTGCCGGCTTCGCCTGTAAGATCGTCTTTTGTTGTCCAGCCACTGGATGATGTGAATACCGGCCTGGTTAATTTTCGTGAGGCCCTGTAGCTCAATCCGCCATAGCCGCCCCAGTTCGCTGCGGGGCCACCAAGTTTTGCGGGCGGTGTCCGGTCAAACACCAGTCCGGAATCACTGGCAAGAAACGATAATTTCCAGTCGATTGTATACCCTTCCTGTTTATCCGGAGCAGAGATATCCAGCACTCTGCTTTCGGTGAGGAGTGTGTTTTGTTCATCCGGTCCATACTCCATCTTTATGAAGATCGTTGCAGAATAATTATCGTGCAGTTCTGCATTTACTTCTTTTATATAGCTCCTTCCTTCGGAATAACCTTTTTTCGGATCCTCTTCCCAGTAATTGATTCCATTAATCAATTTCCAGGAAAACCATAACCCTCTGTGCCAGGGATGGTCTGCAGGTCTTTCCAGCGTAAGATCGCAGTTCTTTACACGCAGCGGATGAAAATAAGGCTTGTCCTGGTTTTTATTGAAATTCAATGTCCAGACCACTTCTGTATCTTTCCATAACGTTACAGCGCTGTCTGATTTTTCCCATCTGTATTTTGCTGTTGCCTGCTGCATTTCAACATTTGCGTGCGGTTTTGATGACCGGCAGGCTTCCAAATAAAATGCTGAGGCCAGCGATAACAGGATCAGCGCCGGCTTCCACACTGATGGGGCTTTCAATCCATTCACCATTGACAAGATATCTGATTTCAAAGCGCCCATCGTATCATTCTTTAGTTTTTAACCGACATTTTTCCTCTCATTATGAGATAATGGCCGGGGTATGTGCATATATATGGATATTCACCTGGTTTGGAAGGCGCAGTGAAATAAATAGTTTGAGTGGTGCGCGGCTGCAACAGTTTTGTATGAAATAAAACATTCGGGCTTTTGGGAACATAATATTGTTTTGGGCCATCTAACCCCAATGCCAGCGCCTTTTGTCCCACATCTTCAACGCTTCCCGGAATTACAAACACGATATTATGCTGCATGTCATCATTGTTATTAAACACAAGCTTGATTTTTGTGCCGGGTTTTACAGAAAAATCCTCAATGGTGAATTTCAATCCCGGCTTAGTGCCGATAACGATAGTTTTATCGGGTCCATTGGCCCAGGAAGAGGGCATTACGGATTGGTTTTTATTTTGGATCCGCGCTCCTGCTGATTTCACTGATGCAGCAGACCTGTTTTCATTCGCGGAGGCTTTGGCGGAATAATTGACGCGCACTACGCCTGGTTCGTCCATGGATAGTTTATCTCCGGCGGGGATTGAATTCAAGCTATAATAACCCACACTGTGAAGCAGAAAGCTTCCTGATGCTGATTTGATTCCTGCACACTTCACTTCATGAATGTAACCGCTTCTTAACCCATCAACCTTCAACCGGACTTTTAAACCATCGTCCGACACTTTAATTGCTTTTATTGCACATTGTTTCTTATCCATGACATCACTTCCGTATGTCATGTGATATAAATAATCAAATCCTGATATTTCATAGTTGTCTGCCACTGAAGCGGCCTGGCGGTTGACCGGTAAGGTGAATTCCAATTCAAATCCATCGGGCCTTGCGCTTATCGATTTCATCTCGAAAGGTGTTTTGCCCGTCCAGACCAGGCGCTGCAAGCCATACCTGTCTTTTCCAACAGACCTCCATCCTCTGTCCGACATGCCGACGAGTATCGAATTGTTTTTGTTCATCAGCAATCTCAATATCCCCGATTTAAAGCCGCTTCTGAATGGGAAAACAGCACCCTGATATGCTCCGCCGACACGTTCTAAAAACACCCGCGTAATATTTGCCTGGCCTTCATCACCCACAAATAACTGACCCGAAAAAGGCCCGAAGACGCCGTTACTGATGTCGGCGGCGAATCCCGATGTGGAGGTGCCCAATATTCCATGCGGAATGCGGACTGAAGGCATCTTTAATCCCGGCACCGTCTTAGCCGCTTCGTGAAACAATGGTTCATTCTGCGGTATATCACTGACTTTTACGGGCAGTTTGTTCAGTGGATCGTTCTGCACCAGTTTCAATGCAGAGGGGTGCCCAAAAAAATCACCTTCTTTCACTTCGGATATGAAACCTGTGCCGACCCATCCCCCCTGGTTTTCTGTATAGAATATTTCGCCCTCTTTATTTTCACCGATTCCGGCCGGGGATCTCAGTCCCCCGGCAAAGGGAGTAAATTTTCCGTCGGGTGAAACTTTAACCATCCATCCTCTCCATTTACTGGTGCCACCCATTTCTCCATATAAAGGCTCCCTGGTGTACCATCCGTTATCACCGAGATTGAGGTTGATATAAAAATTACCGTCAGGCCCGATAACCGGCCCGTGGCTGTATTCACAATAGTTACCGGATAACGGCCATGTGCAAATGGTTTCATATTCATCGGCCTTGTCATCACCATTTAAATCGGATATGCGTGTTAGTTCCGAGCGCTGTGCAACAAAGAAAGAACCTTCTTTGAAGGCGAGCCCCAGCGGTTCGTGCAGACCCGAAGCAAAT
>JBGAJL010000107.1:0-15799 GCA_044224935.1 Flavitalea sp. | reverse complement strand
AGATGTCAGAGCGGTTGAATGTGCCTGATTCGAAATCAGGTGTACTGTAACAGGTACCGGGGGTTCGAATCCCTCTCTCTCCGCCAACTTATTCAAGCGCTGATAACAGTACTTTAGTTTCAATCTTGATTTGTAGTCAGGAGGCCTATCAGGTTTGTATGAATAATCCCCTCTTTGCTTATGCCCGTAGAAACGGCTCACAATTAAGCCTGTATTTCGTTGCGTTTCAAAATAATTTTCACTTTCCCGCCAAAATGTAATTTTGTATCAATTGAACAAGATGAATACAATCTTTAATGATCTAAAAAACGGAATAACCGTAGGGCCACGGCACCCGCAAATAAAAGATTTGAGGGAAGCCTCTTATACCACCATCCGTTTGCTGCAACAGTTAAACATGTCTTCCAATCCCGAAGAGATCCAAAAAATACTCAGCAAAATCACAGGTACGATCATTGATGACACGGTGGCTATATTTCCACCCATCTATATCAATTATGGCAAACATTTAAGTATCGGCAAAAATGTCTTCATCAATTTCAATTGTACTTTTTTAGCGCTTGGGGGCATCGTTATAGAAGATAATGTTCTTATCGGCCCCGATGTAAAAATACTCTCCGAAGGGCATCCCCTATCGCCTGTAGAGAGACAATCGCTGATACCGGGTAAAGTTCATATTAAACAAAACGCCTGGATTGGCGCCAGCGCTACCGTCCTTCCCGGCATTACCGTAGGAGAAAAAGCAGTGGTTGCCGCCGGAGCTATGGTAACAAAAGATGTGCCCGCAAATACCGTGGTGGCAGGAATTCCGGCAAAAGCTATCAGGTCATTAGATAGAGGTGCTGATGAGAACTTATACAATAACTCTAAAACCAAATAATTATGAACATCATAAAAAATGGTTCGCAGCCGTCAGCTAAAGGAAACGAAGACTGGTTTACCGGCAGCGTGAGAATAGACCCATTGTTTGCAAAACAGGCAGCTACACGGGCAGCCGGAGCTTTAGTTAGCTTTGAACCCGGTGCAAGAACGGCATGGCACACGCATCCCGCAGGGCAAACACTCATTGTCGTATCAGGGTTAGGCTGGGCGCAAAAAGAAGGAGAAGATATCCAGGAAATACAACCCGGCGACGTAATTTATTTTGAGCCCAATGAAAAGCACTGGCACGGCGCGTCTGCCAATAAAGCTATGAGTCATATTGCCATACAGGAAGAAGTGGATGGAGAAGTAGTACGGTGGATGGAGAAAGTGAATGATAAACAGTATATAAAAAATAAATAAAATTATGAGCAAAATAATTTTCGACTCTGCAATATCAATTGATGGTTTTTTCGCGGGCGATAACCGAAGCCCGCAAAATCCCATGGGGGGCGTTTCAGGAAAAATTCATAAATGGATGTTTAAACAAAAAGCATTTTGGAAAAACATCAATATGGAAGGCGGCGAAGAATACGGAGCAGACAGTAAATTAATCGATGATGTGTTTGCGAGAACAGGCGCATACATCATGGGTAAGCGAATGTTTGAAGAAGGCGAAGTACATTGGGCTGAAGATCTATACAAAACGGATGTCTATGTTCTTACACATGAAAAACGGGATCCCTGGGTTCAAAAAGGCACAACAACTTTTTATTTCATCAATGACGGAATACAAACCGCATTAGAAAAAGCAAGACAATCGGCCAAAGGAAAGGACATACGAATACAAGGTGGCGCCAACACTATCCAGCAATTCCTCAACGCAGGACTCGTGGACGAATTTTTCATTCACGTCTCTCCCGTCTTTTTAGGAAGTGGCATCCGGCTGTTCGACGGCATTGACAAAGACAAATATGATATTCAAATTGCAGAAGTTATACCTTCAGATTTAACAACACATTTAAGGTACAAACTGACGAAGAAATAACAACAGCATCGCTGTTCCATTTGGAACCTTTAAATGTTATGGCTTCGAAGGCAACAGAACAACAGCAATTGTTCAAATCATTGTATTTTAGCATATTCTTTATTTTAACTACATAAATGAAGATCTTTATTAAGAATATGGTGTGCAACCGCTGTATTATGGTGGTGCAAAATGAGCTGGACAAACTCGGAGCAGAAGTAAAAAGCGTTACACTTGGCGAAGTAGTGCTGGACAAACCGCTTACCACCGAACAAAAAATAAAACTGGATAATGTCCTGGTTTCATTGGGCTTTCAAGTCATCGACGATAAGAAAAGCCGCATCATCGAAAAGATAAAGAACATCATCATTAATCTGGTACATCACCAGGATAATGATGCAAGAACAAACCTGTCGGAGGTACTGAGTCGGCAACTTCATCACGACTACAATTACCTGTCCAACCTGTTTTCGGAAGTGGAAGGCGTTACAATTGAAAAATATTTTATAGCCCAGAGAATTGAAAAAGTAAAAGAATTGTTGGTGTACGATGAGCTATCGCTGAGCGAAATCGCTTTCCGGCTGAATTACTCAAGCGTAGCCTATCTCAGCAACCAGTTTAAAAAAGTAACCGGGCTTACGCCAAGTCATTTTAAGGAGATCCGCGAAGACAAAAGAAAGCCCCTGGATAAGGTTAAGTAAATCTTACAAATCAATCCCATAATTCCACAATAGTCCCCCTCCCCTTTCCTCCGACCTTTGCATCAGCAAGTAAAGCAAGGGCATTATGGTCGCAAACAGCAATAAAGAAACTATTCACCTGCCTCCGGAAGACATAAAAAACGAACCTGATATACAAAGGCACAACATCCCGGCAGTAAAAAATACATTCCCAGTATTGGGCATGACCTGTGCCTCCTGCGCAGGCAGCGTGGAAAGTATCGTGAAATACGAGCCAGGCGTGGTGGGCGCGTCGGTAAATTTCGCTACGGGCAATCTTACCGTAGAATACCTGCCCAATATGACCGGCGCTGCTCAACTGCAAAAAGCAGTTCAGGGAATCGGGTACGATTTGCTCATTGAAGAGGAAACCAGGCAGCAGGAAACCTTAGAAGTCATCCACGCTGAAAAACTCAGGAAACTAAAAAGGAGAACTCTATGGGCGATATTATTATCGATCCCGGTAGTAGCAATAGGTATGTTCTTTATGAATATTCCCTACGCCAATGAAATAATGTGGCTCTTTGCAACACCGGTAGTGGTATGGTTGGGAAAAGATTTCTTTGTGAATGCCTGGAAACAGGCCAGACACCGTTCCGCCAATATGGATACGCTGGTGGCATTAAGCACCGGAACAGCTTATTTGTTCAGTGTTTTCAATATGCTGTTTACCGGTTTCTGGCATAGCCGTGGTATCCAGCCGCATGTTTATTTTGAAGCTGCATCTGTAATAATTGCATTTATTCTTTTAGGAAAATTATTGGAAGAAAAAGCTAAAGGAGACACATCGTCTGCCATCAAAAATTTAATGGGATTGCAACCAAAAACAGTTGTTGTAATTGAGACAAGCGGCAGAGAAAGACAGAAATCCATCGAAGATGTAAATACCGGCGATATCATCCTCGTGAAGCCGGGAGAAAAAATTGCCGTGGACGGAATGGTTATATCGGGAAGCTCGTATGTGGACGAAAGTATGCTTAGCGGTGAACCGGTTCCGGTGCTGAAAAAAGAAAACGAAAAGGTATTTGCAGGTACAATCAATCAAAAAGGAAGCTTCCGGTTTAAGGCGGTAAAAGTGAGCAAAGAGACAATGCTTGCCCAAATTATTAAAATGGTGCAGGGTGCCCAGGGAAGCAAAGCGCCCGTACAGAAGCTGGTGGATAAAATTGCTGGTATTTTCGTTCCGGTAGTAATTGGTATTGCTGTCCTGACATTCGTTTTATGGCTGATCCTGGGGCAGGAGAACGGAGTTATACAGGGATTATTGGCAGCCGTCACAGTATTGGTTATTGCCTGCCCATGCGCATTGGGCCTGGCCACACCTACAGCTGTTATGGTCGGCATTGGAAAAGGCGCCGAAAAAGGTATTTTGATTAAAGATGCCGAAAGCCTTGAATTGGCCAAAAAAGTGAATGCAATCGTATTAGATAAAACCGGAACGATTACCGAAGGCAGGCCACAGGTAACCGGTATCGAGTGGCTCGACAACGATGATACCACTAAAAATATTCTGTCGGGTATTGAAAGACAATCAGAGCATCCCCTGGCAGAAGCAGTAGTAAACTATTTCGAAGATATACCAGCTGCTACCATTACACTGTTTGGCAGCATTACGGGTAAAGGAGCAAAAGCCAATTACAATAATGAAACCTATTTTGCAGGCAACAGAATACTTTTAGCTGAAAATAATATCACTATTGCCGATACCCTGGAGAAGCAGGCTAATGAATGGAGCAGACAATCCAAAACGGTTATCTGGTTTGCAAACAGTAAACAGGCACTCGCCGTAATCGCCATATCAGATAAGATTAAAGAATCGTCGGCAGACGCTATCCGGCAAATGCAGCAGATGGGTATAGAACTGTATATGCTCACAGGCGATAATGAGGCAACGGCCAAAGCCATTGCACAGCAAACAGGCATAAGGCACTACAGGGCCGAGGTATTGCCGCAACACAAAGCCCATTTTGTAAAAGATCTCCAGCAGCAGGGAAAAGTGGTAGCGATGGTTGGCGATGGCATTAATGACAGTACCGCATTAGCAACTGCCGACATAAGCATTGCCATGGGAAAAGGCAGTGACATTGCAATGGATGTTGCAAAAATGACCATTATTTCATCAGATCTCACCAGGATACCCCAGGCAATAAAATTGTCAAAACAGACGGTATCTACCATTAAGCAAAACCTGTTCTGGGCATTTATCTATAATCTTATTGGCATTCCCATTGCCGCAGGTATTCTCTACCCGGTAAACGGCTTTCTGCTCAACCCCATGATCGCCGGCGGAGCAATGGCCCTGAGCAGTGTTAGCGTAGTAGGCAACAGCCTGCGTTTGAAATGGAAAACATAAAACAGTAAATCCGGGAAATAACAGCAGCCGGAAGTTGTGATAAATTATTTTTGAAAATAAAATTTAATCAAAATGGAAAATAATAATCTTCAGTTCAAAACAAATCTCAATTGTGGTGGTTGTGTGTCAAAAGTTAAGACTAATTTAGATAATGCTACCGGTATCTGCGAATGGAACGTGGATATTACCAATAGCGATAAGATTCTTACTGTGAAATCGGAAGGAATCACCAGCGACGAGGTGGTAGCCATCATTAAAAGCAAAGGCTTCAAAGCAGAGCCTATCCGGCACTAACAATATTCGCGTAAAAAACAAATACACAAAAATGAAAAAAATATTTTTTGCAATTGCAATAATGCTTTTCACTACTTCAGCATTTGCCCAGAATAGGGATGAACTTGTAAATAATTATATCCATGTAAAGGATGCGCTGGTATACAGTGACAGTAAAGCTGCATCGGAAGCCGCTGCTGCACTGCATCAGTTGGTAAAAGACGAAGGCGATTTTACGCAGAGGCCCGGGTTGTAGAAAGCTACAGAAAAATTAAGCAGGGCTGCAAATTTAGAAAGCCAGAGAGCTGTTTTCAATGAGGTGTCTGTAGTGCTTTGGAAAGCAGTAAAAGACATGGACAAAGTAAGCGAACCCGTTTACTACCAATATTGCCCGATGAAAAAGGCCTATTGGTTAAGCAAAGAAGAAAAAATCAAAAACCCCTATTACGGCTCGTCGATGCTTACCTGCGGAAAGGTTGTCGAAACCAAATCATAGGTACAAAGGCATCTCTCACAAGCGATGGCTCTTACCAACAACAATTTCAATGAAATTCCTGAAATGGGTGCTGCAAATTCGCTTTCGAAAAAATTGCTACCGGTAACAATACTGGTGCTTTTAGTCTCGCTTCAAGGTATTGGACAGAAACTGGTGCATTACGATTTGTTCGTAAAAGACACCATGGTAAACTATACCGGCAAAGAGAAAAGGGCCATTGCCGTAAACGGCCGGATACCCATGCCGACACTTGAATTTACAGAAGGCGATACCGCAGAGATCGTCGTTCATAACCAGTTGAAGGAAAATACGTCGCTGCATTGGCATGGCGTGTTTTTGCCTAACAAAGAAGATGGCGTGCCCTTTTTAACGCAGATGCCCATAAAACCCGGCGCCACCTATACCTATCGTTTCCCGGTTATTCAAAGCGGCACACACTGGTATCATTCGCATGCCGGTTTGCAGGAGCAGATCGGCATGTATGGCAATTTCATCATGCACAAAAAGGTAGATGATAAAACATTCAGGAAAGGAATTGATGACCTGCCAACTCTTGCTGTTACGATTAGCGAATGGACCAACCTGAAGCCGGAAAATGTTCACCGGATGTTGCATAATGCGACCGACTGGTTCGCTATTAAAAAAGGGGCCACACAAAGCTATGCCGAAGCTATACGAAGCGGTCAGTTGAAAACCAAGCTGACCAATGAATGGAAACGTATGTCGGCAATGGATGTAAGCGATGTATATTATGATAAAGTCTTATTGAACGGCAACCCTGTAACCGAACTGAAAAACATCGACGGCAAACCACTGAAAGCGGGCGATAAGGTCCGCCTGCGTATCGCGAACGGCGGCGCCTCCTCTTATTTTTGGTTGCGCTACGCAGGTGGAAAAATAACAGTTGTAGCAAGCGATGGCAATGATGTGGAACCCGTGGAAGTGGACAGGTTGATTATATCCGTGTCTGAAACGTACGATATAATAATTACCGTTCCCGAAAACGGAAAAGCCTACGAATTTATGGCTACTACCGAAGACCGTACTCAATCTGCAAGCTATTTTATCGGTGATGGTACAAAGCAATATCTTGGAGCAATGCCGCGCCTAAAATATTTCGAGGGGATGAAGATGATGAACAATATGATGAAGATGAACGGCGACCTGGACGATATGGGAATGAGCATGAGCCTCAATCAAATGGATATGAACACAGTGATGTATCCGGAAATTACCGGAGCAGGTTCCGATACACTGAAGCATATCGTAACACTGAATTACGCAATGCTGAAATCGCCTCATAATACTATGCTTCCCGCCGACGCACCGGTTAAAGAACTGAAATTTACCCTTGCCGGCAACATGAACCGGTATGTCTGGAGCATGGATAAGCGCGTGCTGGCCGAAAGCGATAAGATTTTGGTAAAGAAAGGCGAAGTGCTGAAGATTACACTCTACAACAATTCGATGATGCGGCATCCCATACATCTGCACGGGTTCGATTTCAGACTAATAAATCAACATGGAGAGAATGCACCATTGAAAAACATTATCGACATAATGCCGATGGAAACCGATACCATAGAATTTCTGGCAAATACGGAAGGCGACTGGTTTTTCCACTGTCATATTCTGTATCATATGATGGCAGGCATGAATAAAGTTATCTCGGTAGGTGACTATAAAAATCCTGAACTGCCCGATAAGGAAATGGCTTATAAAATGTTGCAGCGCGAAAGCAATATGCCGCATTTTATGGTACACGATTTTGCTACCAATGGCAACGACGGCGAATTAATGTTTATGAATGCAAGGTGGAGCCTGGGTACGGAATGGCGGCTGGGTTATAACAGCATGCACGGTTACGAAACGGAAACCCATCTGGGCAGGTACATCGGGAAGATGCAATGGCTGATGCCCTTTATAGGTTTTGATTGGCGGTACCGGAAAATGGGAATAGATGAACACGACAAAAACCTGTTTGGGCAAAAAAATGAAAAAGATAATCGTGCTGCGAGCCTTGGGTGTGATGTACACTTTGCCAATGCTGGTCAACTCCGCAGGCAGAAAAAGTATACCAGGATGGCATATTCCGCCTGTCGTTGATGCGCGAAGACATTTCGCTTTCAAAAAGATTAAGAGGAGGCTTCATGGTTAATACTCGATCTGGAGTATATGGCAGAGCTGCGTTATATCATTACCCGAAACATCAGTATCCGTACACACTACGACAGCGACATGGGCTTTGGAGCAGGGGTCTCGCTTAATTATTAAAAAATCTCACCCGCATAATCCTCAATCGTCTTATACCCATCTGATGAATTTATATTAATTGCGAATAGGATGCCGGCTATCGCGCGAGAACTATCCCAGGATAACTTTTCGGTGTTTTTGACCCCAGGCGACAATTTGACCAATTAAAGGATCTAACGACTTCCCGTGTTTGGTAAGACTATAAACAACAGACACAGTGTTTGCCGTATCAACATCACGATTGACAAGCCTGTTCAGTTCAAGATATTTTAATTCTTTGGTAAGTGTTCGCGGTGTAATATTTCCTAAATCCCGTTTGAGTTCATTAAAGCGTTTTTCTCTATCGCAAAGGCTTGCCAATATCGCCCCACGCCAACGCCCGCCAATAATGTTAATGACATCCTGAACATCTCTTAACTGAACCTGTTTTTGCTTATTCTTCACCTTATTTATTTTATTAGTATACTAAAAGATACCGGTATTTTCTGTAAATGTAGTATATCCTGGATACTATATTTATATATTTGTCTCATAGTGATTTTTACAAAAGAATGAGCATTATACATACCTGACCGGAACTATCCTTCCAAACTCAGGTTGGGAGTTGAATTGCAAAAAGATAAAATCACGCTGTCCCGGATACCTCGACACCGGTTATAGGCCGCTTGAAATTACCGAACTATTTATTATAAAAGTCCACTCCAATGAAAAAATGCTATTTTTTAAATGCTGCATTATTCCTAATACTACTGCTTTCTTTTTCTGCAGGATCGGGACAAAACCTGATTGTAAATCCTTCGGCGGAGGGCGGGGCAGCACCTACCTCCAATGGCTGGACTGCCACGCAACATACCGGCACATCCTGTTATACCGGCAGTGGCTGGCGAATACAGGGTGCCCAGCAGGGTTTTCCTGCTGCCCGGCAAGGAAGCTATATTTTTTTTCCCGGCTGTGGCGGCGCGGGCACCGGCAATAAGTATGAATTGTACCAGAATATTAATGTAGCCTCCAACGCCGCCGCTATTGACGCAGGCAGTTATACCGTTACTTTTTCCGGTTATATGTCTTCTTTCGACCAGTCCCCGACAGACCAAACCGAAATGATTGTAGAATTCAGGGCCGCTTCAACTGCTGTGCTTGGATCTTATACCACAGGCACTGCCGCTAACACCGGTGGCTGGGTGCAGTATAGTCACAGCCAGGTGGCTCCCGCAGGCACAAGAACTATACGCATAAGACTGATCGGCACTTCCCGGAACGGAAGTTCTGTTGATAGCTATTTTGACAATTTATCGCTTACCGCCAACGCTACGCTTCCCTTACATTTTATCTCTTTTACGGCAACGCCGGCGGCCTCGGGCTGCCTGCTGAAATGGGAAACCAGTGATGAAATAAATAACAGGGGATTTTATATTGAAAGGTCTGCAAATGGTATTGCCTGGGAAACGATTGGATTTATAGCAGCCGCAACGGATGCCGGCAACAACCATCAATACCAATTTACTGACACCAAACCCGGAATGGGCATTAACTATTACAGACTTAAACAGGCAGACCGGGATGACAGATATGAATATTCCATTATCAGAAACGTACAATATCAATATCCGGGACTTACGTCCGTTTTTCCCAACCCCGCCGATGATCTCCTGTCAATAGTAACACTGGAAAATAATTTTAAGGCGCAAATCATTAACCTGGACGGTAAAGTGGAAGCCACTTTTATTAACCAAAAAAATATACCTATCCGGCATCTTCCTTCAGGAATATATTACCTGAGATTACTGTATGGTGATAAAGTGGAAAATCTGAAGTTCCTGAAACGTTAGCACAGCCCTTATACTTACATTACCGGAAGTAAAGCCGAATATATAGCAGAACCGATATCAGCGGATTATACATTAAATTTGCCCGTCTTAGTCAAATTAGTATATTTCGTACATTAAAATCATTAACAAAAGGCATGGAAAAACTATCAGATATAGGCGTAATCGGTCTCGCCGTAATGGGCGAAAACCTGATCCTAAATATGGAAAGCAAAGGGTTTCGCGTTACGGCTTTTAACCGCACTGCCGATAAGGTAGAAAAATTTATAAACGGAAGGGCAAAAGACAAAAACATTGCCGGGGCCCATTCTATCGAAGAACTGGTTGCCTCCCTAAAATCTCCGCGCAAGATAATGCTGATGGTGAAAGCAGGTAAACCCGTTGACGACTTTATCGAATTACTGATACCCCACCTGGACAAGGGAGATATTATCATTGATGGAGGAAATTCTCATTTTCCGGATACCGAGCGCCGGGTAAAATATGTGGAAAGCAAGGGTCTGAAATATATCGGAACAGGCGTTTCCGGCGGTGAAGAAGGGGCACTGCTCGGCCCGTCTATTATGCCTGGAGGTTCCAAAGAGGCATGGACTGAGATAAAGCCAATTTTTCAGGGCATTGCAGCAAAAGTGAATGACGGCTCTCCGTGCTGCGATTGGGTTGGCGAAGGCGGCGCCGGCCATTTTGTAAAAATGGTACATAATGGTATTGAATATGGCGATATGCAGCTGATATGCGAAGTATACCAGATCATGAAAAACCTCCTGGGAATGTCGGCCGGCGAGATGCATGAAGTGTTTAAGGTTTGGAATGAAGGCGAACTGGACAGTTACCTGATCGAGATTACCAGGGATATCCTGGCATATAAAGAAGACGGCGCTCCTGTTATTGATAAAATTCTCGACACAGCAGGGCAAAAGGGCACCGGTAAATGGACCGGCACGGTAGCATTGGATCTGGGCATCCCGCTTACGCTGATCACCGAATCGGTATTTGCCAGGTGCTTGTCTGCGCTGAAGAATGAACGCGTAAAAGCGGCTCAGGTGCTGACTGCCGGGCCAAAGCCTTCGTTTGAGGGCGATAAAAAGCAGTTCATTGATTTGCTGAGAGATGCTTTATACGCCGCCAAGGTGATTTCTTATGCGCAAGGCTACCAGATGATGCGCGCCGCCGCCAAAGAGTTCGGCTGGCAACTGAATTATGGAAATATTGCATTGATGTGGAGAGGTGGCTGCATTATCCGCTCGCGCTTCCTGGGAAATATCAAGGAAGCATTTGATAAAAACCCGGAATTGACCAATCTGCTGCTTGATCCTTATTTCTCCGAAAAAATACAGACTTGCCAGGAAGGCCTGAGAAAAGTAACCGCAACTGCGATATTGAATGGAATCCCGGTTCCCTGCTTAAGTGCCGGCATCAATTATTATGACGGATACCGTTGTGAAAAATTACCGGCTAACCTGTTGCAGGCCCAACGCGACTACTTCGGGGCACATACCTATGAAAGAGTGGACAAGCCGCGCGGTGAATTTTTCCATACTAACTGGACGGGTCGTGGTGGCGATACAGCGTCTACCAGTTATGTATTATAAGGTTGACAGTGGTGCTTTATACCCATTAATTAATTCCACTTATCTTTCTTTTGGTGAGCTGGTCAAAATATCTATTTTTCCACTCCATCTGATGGACAACGAGGTATTCTAAAAATTTTAACCACCCGGTGCAGCCACGATCTCGCGGCTTTTCTTTGCGGAATATCCCTTAATATCCACTTGTCGGTATGATTGCGAAACGGAATTACCTGAAAAGTGAAATCACCCTTTATTCCCGTTCCGAGCAGGTAATGCTGAATATTTTCAACACTGCCCTCTTGCGATATCCATTGCGGCCGCCCCTCAAGACGCTGTAATCGTTTAAAAGCAGAGAGCCGGTCCGCACCTGGATACGGCCAGTTTTCATAAACTCCGTCGTAGTGCGAATGACAGAAAAATGCGGTCCATATTGGTGCAATACTATCGTCGTACAAGCCGATATAGTTACAGGCAATCGCACCTCGGGAAAATCCCGCAAGAATAACGCAACTGGTGTCGGCACCGAAAGCACTGGCCAGGTAATCGAGAGTGGCCCTGGCGTATCTCTTGGTCTCCTGTATGTCTCCCCACCAGTTGACAGCATTACTTTTTATTCCTTTATCCATCTTTACAAAAGGCAGGCAGACCCATATAAAATCCAGGCCGCCGCTCAGTCCATAACCAAGGCTGCAACCTTCGGGCTTACCATTGCAGGAATCGCCATACGCGTTGGAAAAATTTCCATTACCGGCATATTCTGCTATTACAGGTAATTTGCTTCCAGCCTTCCAGTTCACGGGCAGGTAAAGCGTATGATACACTCCGGTATTTTCCCAGCCTGGTGTGGTCTGCACTACACGCCGGCCCGCGGCAGCCTTGCCGGGTGTGGCATCCGGTACGACAAGATCTGCAGGCACGCAGGATATATCAGGAAGTTCCTGGGCACTTATTCTTTCAAAAGAAAGGGCCCGGACGAATACCAGCACTAAAAAGATATGATGAGTCTTCACTCTATATTCGTTTCGGAACGTGACGCGTATTTATTTATGTAATATTATTTCTGCGCTCTTATCTGTGTTTCCCATAGTATTTTGCCCTTCTATCCACCATTCCATTTGCATTGTTTTGTCTTTCAGCGGAATTGAAAATTCAAACGGATACCCGTTATCTTCCATCTTCATCCAATCCTCTCCATCCATACGGTAATGCAATGTTGCTTTTTTCAAATGCTCATCAGAGGCTTCCATCCAAATATAGGTGTTGCTCAACTCTCCCAGGGAAAAGATGGCGGAGTTGATCCTGCCCATTGGCGAAGAAATTATTTGAAAGCTTTTCCCATGAGATCCTGTCGCGGATTCTTTATATATTTTTTGCTGGAATTGTGTAGTCACCGGAACATCATCCATTGCCAGAGCAGTTATCCCTTTGGGACGTAAATGTACCTTTATCTTCGTACCTGCGATCTTTGTCACTGCGGCCGGCTGATCATCCGTCCAGATTCTTGCTGTGTGAGTTCTGCCAGGATCTATCGGCACCAGGTCAGGATTTATTTCTACCTGCACATCGATCGCGTCATCACTTTGATTCAAAAGAGCAATATAAAATCTCCGGTTTCCATAGCCGGTCAGATAATTAACCTGTTCATTATCCACTTTCAGTATCTGCCTGGGCATCCATAAATGAACATCCCTGTCGCCATAAAACGTGCCCGTACCGGAGCCATAAACATTGCTTTTTAAATATGCATACCCTTCGGCAAACTCTCCGGGAAAACTGATCCTTCCTCCCGAGCTTACATAAACATCGGATATGAGGTAATCGAATAACATTGCAATCTGTGGCCAGACATGGTTATAATAGAACTGGTTGTAGGAAACCTCATTTTGATAACGCAACGGATAATCCGGGCGTGAATACACGGTATTAAATTCGCCGGTGATGGTGTATCCCGGGTAGTTGGTATAGCGGCCCACTACTGCAGCTCTCGCAACAGAGCGAAAAAAATCATTTTTCGTATAGTAAGCCAACCGTAACAGATAAGGAGCATAATTAGTAAGGAATATCGCAGCATTGGCTGATAATGTGCTGCTTGCCTCGGGTGATAATCCTATCTGCGACACGCGCCATGCGGGTACTTTCTGTGGCGGGGCCGCCATTGCAGGAATGTTTTCCACCATTGCCGTTCCGCACCTGAAGTCCACAACACCTTTTTCATTGATCACGATAGAGCTATCGGGTATCATGGGACAAAACCATATATACTGCATATAAAGCTTCGCTCCTTCCGTGGCGGCATCAAGGTATTTCCTGTTGCGGGTTTCTTCGTATAAATTTAAAAGCTCCATCCATAAGGGAGAATAATCCGTCCAGAATTGCGCAGACTGCTCTGTACTTGCATCTGAAAAATCGGTTTGTTTATTGGCAATCCTGTGCGCTATGTATTCATCCGCACCCCGCATGGATCTTTTCAAATATACGGTGTCCCCGGTCATCCTGTAAAGAGCAAGCAAATTAGGCCATGAATCTCCCCTGCTGTCTTTTGTTAAATTCAATTTGCGGGTGATATGACTCAGGCTGTCTGCAAAATATTCAAAAACAGGGCTCTCCCTGCGAAAGAAAATATTCAAAGCAGCCAGTTCAGATACGGCCACAGCCGGGCCCGTCATTTTACCGGAAGGCTGTTGATCCGTTACATTTTTATTTATGGAAAATAAATATTTTTCTCTTGACATCAGGTATTCGATCATCGGCAGCGCACGCCTCGTATATATTCCTTTATCATCCGTGATGATTGCCGCAGACAATGGGTGCAACCCGGAAACATTCTTCACCGTTTGTTTAACATCTGTGGAATAATCGAATCCTTTCATTTCACTGCTCCATCTGCTGTAAACATCATCCATCTGGAAATCGATCATATTCTCTATGGTCCGGTTCAAATTTGAAAAAACATTTTTCCGGTAATCCTTAAACCCGAAGATGTTTGTTGCAGCATATAAAAAGGCATCCGGCTGTTTTCCTTCAAACATAAAAACACGCAACTTAAAAGAATAAGCTTCGCCCGGTTTCAGCCGGGAATCGGTATTACCCAATACAGGTGCGAAAATCATAGGCTGCGCATTGCCCCTTTGGTTCCTCACCAGCACGCCGAACCTGATATTGCCTTTGGGATTATAGGGCAGCCGGTAAGGGATCATTGAAGGATCTGTCAGCAGGCCATACGTCATTCCTGCTCTTTCAACCATCACGCCGGGAAGGCTGCACATGTCTTCAGTAGATAAAAATGATTTTTCAGGAAATCGCTTTTCCTGCCATACATAAGGCTGCCAGATCGCATCGGCCTGCTTTTCAGTGATCTCCGGCATGCCGGTATACCCGATGGAATAATATCCATCAGTCGCAGGAATGAACGTGAAGCTGATGACAGGCTCATTAATCCCGTCTTCTATGGAGAGCGTGGCGCTGATTGAAAACTGATCATTCGCCGGAAAATGCCACTCTATGCAATTCGAGCGGATACTGGCGGTTTTCGCTACTGCAACAACAGGTTTCGTCACCTCAAAAAAATCAGTAACCGGCATCGGAGAACCCTTTCTGTCCCAGGTGGGAATATAAATATTATCATTGGCATGAGGAGTGATCTTCTTGTTTCGCGAAGAGCCCCTGAATCTTAGCATAAGATCATCAGGCTTCTTCATTACCGTAAATCTCGGCTGCAGGATAAAGACCATTCCTGATTGTCTGTGCTTAACCGATATCGACGCATTCTTCAATAATTCAAGCTGGAACCGGGTATTGCCCAACTGACGGGATTGCGCACGGGCATTGAACAAACATACACCTGAAAAAAACAGTTGAAGAAGAAAGAAGAGTATTGATTTTCTCATGATTTCTGCAGACACCTTATGATATTTTATAAAGAAAAATAAAAATGATGATAAATTCCGATGAGTTTATTTCGTTTTTATTCAATGAAGATAATTTAACCATTCCGGAAAATATGTTATCTACATTGCATAGCTGATATGCAGTTGATACGGACGCATGTTGTCGGAGCCATTTGAATTTGACCGCTGAATACAATCGAACAATAATATCAGCTAACCGGAATAACATTGTAATCCGGCTATTTCCAGCCCTCTGAAACGCCGGCAGGACATAGGCCTTAACTGCACAGTGAAATATAGTATAACGAAGACTGCAATGAAAAGACTGCAAATAATATTTCTGTTTACGTGGACAATAGCGGTGTTTCCCAGGACCGGTTTAAGCCAGACCACTGATCTTTTCCATACAGCACTCATGGATAATATTCCCGGCCATGGCGTTGACAGTGCCGATGGCTGGAAAATAGTTAAAAGGGTCTATTTCGACTATCAGAAAGCAGCTCCTCCGAAAGTGATTCAGGGAAAAGGAACCC
>JBGAJL010000106.1:0-14702 GCA_044224935.1 Flavitalea sp. | reverse complement strand
GCAACCATCAGGAAAAGAGTCGTTAACTTCATTACCAGCAGGGTTTTGGTCACGACATGAAGTTTTTTAGCGGTGTGGTCGCTTCTCCCTTCTGTCGGGGTGGTGATACACCGGTGTCTCCAAAAGACTGACCGGGCACAAAGCGCATGTTTTTGCATACTTTTGTTGCAGTTTTGGTCACGACCTGGAGATCTTCAGCGGCGTGGCCGCTTCGGCCTCCGGTCGGGGTGGGTGAAAAAATAAATGTTCTTACACAGCGAATAATTATGATTAACCCGAACTACCTAGCCGTCCTGCCTCTTAACTCAGGACGGTTTTTTATTCCGGTCAACCAGGGTTGAACAAAGTCTACTGGATAATTTTTTTATTTAACGATAAGATTTTTTCCTTCGAGTGCAAATTGCACATCCATATCTTTTAGGATTTTTAATACTTCTGACAAGGGTAAATTCCTGGGAAGTTCTCCCCTGAATTTTCTAGGCTTAACCGGCCCTTCATATTTCACATGGATATCATACCACCGGGATAAAATTCTCATTGCCTGCGGCAGGTCCGCTCCATTAAAATTAAATGCCCCGTTTTTCCAGGCAATATCCTGGTCAATATTCGTAGCAATTATTTGTCCACCGGAAAATGCCTGGCCCGGTTGTACTATTTTCCCTTCAATTTTAATTGATCCCTCTACCAGCGTAGTTTTTTCCGCCTCATCTGCATACGCATTTACATTAAATGAGGTGCCCAATACATTTATCGATTCATGAAGCGTACGCACTATAAAGGGTTTGGATTTGTTTTTCGTTACTTCAAAATAAGCTTCGCCCGTTATGGTCACCTCTCTTTTGCTTTCCCTGAACGCGGTTGGGTAGGTAATACTGCTCATGGCGTTCAGCCATACTTTGGTTCCGTCTGATAATGTTAATTGGTACTGGCCGCCGCGGGGCGTGGTCATCGTGTTCATAGCAACAACATCGGCGCCTGTATAATTCAATCGCCCGTTAGTATTCGCGATAGCTAACCTGCCGTCGTTGATGGTTTCAGAGGCATTGCTGTCCAGTGCTATTTTTTGCCCGTCGGACAGCGTTAGCACAGCCCGGTTATAACCCGGAGGGATATCCGCCGGAACGGACGGCGGTGCGATCCGGCTCATCTTGTTTCCCGAACCAGAGGTGCGAGAGAAATTATAGTAAATGAACAGACCTGTTAGTATAACGATTATCGCTGCGGCGTACCGGAACCAGGTGGTTTTCAGGAAATGAATACGGCTCACCTGGTATGGCTTTTCTTTTTCTCCGTCGTTTAGTATTGCAGCAACGATATTTTCTTTTTGCGTGTCCGTACCCTGATCGATAATCGTTTTATTTTCCCAGGCAAGATTCAATAATGGCAATATATCTTTCTCCAGATCCGAAGCTGACGCCATAAGCTTCATCAGCTCATCCCGTTCGGCGGGACTGGCTCTTCTCTCGATCCATTTAATAAACAGATCCGTAAGTTGTGCGTTGGTGTCTGACATATGCTATCTACTTACATTGATAAAAAAACAAGGCGAAAAGGGGGTGACTGTCTCAATTATTTTTAGAAAAAATTCAACAGCAGTACCAGGCTTAAGGATTGTTTCCGGGACTTTAGGAAATGCAGAATACTCGCTGAAGCTATCTGGAGATATTTCTTTATCGTCTCTTTGGAAATATTCATTTCCCCGGCAGCCTCTTCATAGCTTAGCCTCAATTGCCTGGTCAATATCCACGCCCTTTGCTGCTGCGGTGAAAGCCGGGCAATCGCCTCTTCGAGAAGTTCATGGTATGGCTCTGCCGATTCTTCTTCAGATATACGGATTACTTGATTTTCCCATTTCACCTGCTCCGACCTGGCCCTAAGCATTTTCTTAATAGCATTCAACGCATAATTTCTCGACACCACAAAAAGATACCCACCGAAGTTATTCACTTCAATCAGCGTTTCCCTGGTTAGCCAGAGTTGCAGAAATATATCCTGGACCACTTCTTCCGATACAGCGCGGTCGTCGGTTATTTTGAAAACGTAATTATAAACGACAGGGAAATACTGATCGGCCAAACGCCTGAATGCTAACGGGTTGCCTGCTGAGACTTCCTGCAATAACAGCTTTTCCCGGTCTATCGGTGGATCACTCATATCAACAAAAATCAGAAAAATTCAACTTTATGGGAATCTTTTTAGCATCGGCGGATCAGAAACAGTGACAGCAGGCATAAAAAGATGCATCTTACACATTCAATAAAAAAGTCCTGTAAACAATCGCTTACAAGACCTTTTAAGTGCCTCAGACGGGAATCGAACCCGTACTTCCGTTGCGGGAAACAGGATTTTAAGTCCTGCGCGTCTACCAGTTCCGCCACCAAGGCAACCGCCTGCGATTGCAGGTAATACGTGTAAAAAAAAATCCAAACACGGAGTTTGGATTGTGGAGCGAAAGACCGGGCTCGAACCGGCCACCCCGACCTTGGCAAGGTCGTGCTCTACCAAATGAGCTACTTTCGCATTTCGATCATCAGGGCCTCAAGTAAAGATGGTGTGAAACTACCCAACTTCAGCGGAGATGATTCATCTCATAACCTGTTAAAGAACAACGGGCGGCAAAGATAACTAACCTGTGCTTCCCACAAAATTTTTGACGGCTTATTTATACTTCGGAGTATACAATGTATTGTCGGGAACTTCCACTTCGGGATGCCCTTTATAGTGATGCGTATACAAGCTATAACATCCTCCAAGTAAAAAAGCCACAACGCAAAATACCTGCAGATAAAACAGGAACACCGATGAATTTACCCAGCTGTAGCCAAAATCTTTTTCCCGGGGATCCTTTTCTTGAATTTCTTCCATGCTATTGATTGTTGCCCTGCAAAAGTAGGGTTTCGTCACAAAAAAATCACCTTTTTGGCCCAACAATTTCACTGAACTTCTTCTTACCCGACACAAAATGCGCCCATACCACACTTCCCCTGTAATATCCCCGCAACCCCCTGGCCATCTTCCCCGTACCCTGCCGTTTATTCATCGCAGAAAACAGCCAGCCAACGAACGCAAGATGGGCCCTGAATACAACAATAAAGTATTTTCCTTCCCCCGCCAGCAGCGATTTCACCGCTGAAATAAAATCCAGAACAAACCTGAGCGGTATCTTTAACAGCGCCTCGCCAAAAGGCATATTCTTAGCCATCATTACCAGGTTGTTCCTGAAATTTAAAAACACCTTTCTCGAATTTCCTTTGGGCAAAGTACCGCCTCCCACATGATACACCACCGATTGGGGGCAGCAATAGATCAGATAGCCTTTACGCTGCAACCGCCAGCACAGGTCAATCTCCTCCTGGTGCGCAAAGAAGAAATCGTCGAAACCACCCGCCTCATGAAATAAAGATGCCCGGATAAACATGGCTGCGCCACTGGCCCAGAATACTGGCTCCGTTGTATCGTATTGCCCCTCATCCATCTCGTGTTCATCAAATACCCTCCCCCTCGCAAATGGATATCCCAGGCTATCGATCCAGCCACCGGCGGCGCCCGAATATTCAAACTGCCGGCGATTACTATATAATAATAATTTTGGCTGACAGGCGGCAATGCGGCGGTCGGATTCCATCAGCGTAATAACCGGCCCAATCCATGAAGGAGTGACCTCAACATCCGAATTCAGCAGCACATAGTAATCTCCATCAACCTGCTTCAATGCTTCGTTATACCCTTTCGCAAATCCATAATTTTCTTCGAGAGCAATAATTCTTATGTCCGGATAATGCCGGGTAAGAAACGCGATTGAATCGTCCGTAGACGCATTGTCGGCAATGACTACCTCAAAACGATCGTAGCCGGACAACATCACCGACGGCAGAAATTGCTCAAGATATTTACGGCCGTTCCAGTTTAATATAACTATCGAAACAAGTGGCGACAATAGGAACTCTTCTAAATTATTTCAAAAATAAAGCAAGCAAAGGAACGCTTTTTATAAATTAGTTGCATGATTCAACCGTTTTTTAACTGGAAGACCGGCCTGGCGCTCATCGCCATCGCCATTGTAAGCGGAACGGTTTTCTATTCGCAATTCCTCGCAAAAAAGATTGCGCGCGAAGAGAGGATGAAAGTGGAAGAATGGGTGGAAGCCGGTAAACTGCTTGTGAATGATCCCAGCGGCATAAGTGACCGCCTCGTAAGCATCATCATGACGCAAAACACTTCAATACCCATTATCGCCACCGACGAAAAAGATCATATCATCGATCATGTGAACCTCGATTCCCTGTCGGCAAAAGATCCCGTTTTTCTGCGGGAAAAACTGAAAGAATTCAAATCGGAAAACGAGCCGATAGAATGGACCAACCCGTCAAAAAAAACGGAAAAGAATTTATATTACTATGGCAACACCACCCTGTTAAAGCAGGTTAAATACTATCCACTCGTACAGTTATTCATTGTAGGATTATTCATTGCCATCACGCTGATTGCCCTGACCACCAGTTTCCGGTCGACGCAAAACCAGGTTTGGGCCGGCATGGCAAAGGAAACGGCTCACCAGTTGGGCACACCGCTCACTTCATTGCAGGGCTGGGTGGAAATGATGAAAGACAGCGATGCGGATAAGATGATCGTGAGCGAAATGGAAAAAGATGTAGACAGATTAAAACTCGTTAGCGACCGTTTTGGAAAAATAGGCAGCACGCCCAAACTGGAAGAAAGCAATGTAGTGGCACAGGTTCACAACATGATGGAATATATCCGGAAAAGAGCAGCAGGCAAAATTATGTTCAGCCTTACCAGTTCTTCCGAAAATATTATGGCCGAAATGTCGGCGCCATTGTTCGACTGGGTGATCGAGAACCTTTTAAAGAATGCGCTCGATGCGATGGATGGAAAGGGGTCGGTAACCGTTTCCATAAAGGAAAACCCCGGAGATATTTACGTGGATGTTGCCGATACGGGAAAGGGCATCACAAAGAAAAATATCGCCAAGGTTTTCAACCCGGGTTTCACCACTAAAAAACGTGGATGGGGGCTGGGATTAAGCTTATCGAAACGGATTATCGAGCAATACCATCAAGGACAATTGATGGTAAAAAGTTCCGAGCCTGGTAAGGGAACAACGTTCAGGATCGTTTTGAAGAAATAAACATTTTCACTCAGCCCGAAAGATCCACTTTAGTGGGGTCTGATCCTACTATAGCACCGATGACAAATTAAAAATCGATAATAATCTTATAAAGAACTCAATCAGGTCGACAACTGCGGGCCGCAGGAATTTTTTGTTAGTCTTTAGGACCCTCAAATGGAATGGATGATGTGTTTAGTCGTTCGATGATATTGAGCAAATTATCTGTAATAAAACCAATTACTACCCTGTCATTAGAGAAGTGCGAGGAAGCATTAAGATCAAGTCCGGAAAAGCCCGTTCGGAAAACCTGCAATTGATCTTGATTAATTACCTTTTCAGAGGTAAGAACAGTTTGATAGAACAGCCCGCTCTTGTACTTATTTTTCATTTGATCTGCGGAAGCCGATTGGTGGACGTGGTGGATCAGGTGGATTTAATAACTGCTTTAAGTATTTAAAAATTAATTGTATATCCTCATTATGCTGCGTTACATTTTGCTCTAATTTCTGTAGTTGTAATAAAATATCCTTATGCGTTAGCAGCATTTCCCTTATACGGGTAAAAATGCGGATGATCTGTATATTCACATCAATGGCTGTTTCACTATTTAATACACTCGACAACATGGCCACCCCTTGTTCAGTAAAAACCAGTGGAGGTTTGCGCAGCCCCATCTTTTCTTTATTGGATATCACATTTTGTGATTTCCAATCATTCAGTTCATCAGCAGTTAATTGGAACATAAAGTCCTCCGGGAACCGCTTTATATTGCGTCTGACAGCCTGGTTTAATATCCTGGTCTCAACTCCATATAATTCGGACAGATCCCTGTCTAGCATTACTCTTTTACCCCTTATCAGGTAAATTTTACTGATGATTTTCTCTTCAGCAATTGATATTTGTTTAGTGGATTTTGACATAGTGGCTTTTGAGGTGTGCAAATATATTGCGTCTGCCTTAAGTTGTATTAAGGTTATTTCTTTTGCCCGAGCAATTGAGAAAGCAAGATCGGCTTTTCTTTTCGGCAGCAAGCAGCCGTTCGCAAAGGTCTCTGTTCTCTTCTATTACTCCAATAAGTTTATCCAGCGGGTTGAACGTGCAATTGTAGTTTACGGCATTTAAGGCTGAACTTCCATAGCAAGCGCTTCCTGCTTAATTCCGAACATTTCCCGAAACCGCTTCACGTTTCGTCCGTGATGTACTTTACAGGATGCTTCTGCTGTGGTCATAACGGTTGTTTAGATGAATGATGCTGCAATTTAACAACATTGGCTATGATAGTAGCGATTCAGGACATCCGATTTAGACGGTAAAACAACTTTTTTACGCGGCGACAGACTGGTATAGACCTCGCTGATTGCAGGTGGGAGGGCTGTTTAATATGGTAGGTGGCCAGGTAACCCGCGTGCAGGTTACCGGTTGGACAGCTGGTGTTAATATTTTCTAAAAGAAAAAAAATCTCATTTCCGGATAGGGGTACAGGTGAATGAAGTTGTCGTTATTTAAAATCATTCATAATGACAACGCAGTCCGGGAAAAAATATGCAGGTCTCTTACTACTGGCGCTGGTGCTGATAAGCTCCGGCGCTTTTTCGCAACTTACACAAACCGTAAGAGGGAAGGTAGTGGACCAGGTGTTACAGCAACCATTGCGGGGCGCCACCGTTACCATTCCTGCCATTTCAAAATCGGCCCTCACCGCCGAAGATGGAAGTTTCCGTATAGCCGGTGTACCGGTAGGTAATCAGCAGGTGACAGTATCTTTCATCGGCTATAAAAATTCTTTTCTGGACAATATTGTAGTGAACAGTGGCAAGGAAGTGGTGCTAACCATTTCGCTGGAAGCAGATGCCGATATACAGCAGCAGGTAGAAGTGGTGGCGCGTAGCAGGAAAAACAAAACCATTAACGAAATGAGTCTGGTAAGCGCACGGGCATTTACTGTAGAAGAAACACAGAAATATGCGGCTGCAGTAAACGATCCATTGCGGATGGCGACCAGTTTTGCCGGAGTGGTTACAGCCGATGATGGCAATAATGAAATTATCATTCGCGGTAATGCACCTGCAGGGTTATTATGGAGAATGGAAGGTGTCGATATTCCCAATCCCAATCATTTCAGTATGGCGGGAAGCAGCGGTGGTGGCATCTCTATTCTTAGTGCGCAGTTGCTGGCTAACTCCGATTTTGTGACCGGTGCGTTCTCTGCTGAATACGGAAATGCGCTGAGCGGCGTATTTGACCTGCGTTTAAGAAAAGGGAATAACGAAAACCGGGAATTTACTGCACAGGCCGGGGTATTGGGACTGAACCTGGCTGCAGAGGGGCCGCTGATGCCTTTTTACAACGGATCATATCTGATTAACTATCGCTATTCAACTTTACAGTTGCTGAGCAAAATGGGCCTGGACCTCGGTGCGGGCGGGGCCACCAATTTCCAGGACCTTTCTTTCAATATTTATCTTCCTACTGCCAGGAAAGGCGATTTTACCATTTTCGGATTTGGCGGCTTAAGTGATCAGAAGATGGAAATAGAAAAAGATACTTTGAAATGGGAATCGGAGAGTGACAGGTACGGTGGTGTTTTTAGAGCCAATACCACTGCGGTAGGCGCAACCCATACGATCATGCTGGGTGATCGCACGCAATTGAAATCTTCTGTTGCATGGTCATATACCAAAAACGAAGAGGATGAACTGTATGCACAAACGGCAAACGACAGATTGAACACCATGCGTAATAACTATCAGACACGTAAATGGATATTATCTTCTGTAGTGAATCATAAATTCAGTGCCAGGGATCACCTGCGTGCAGGCGTCATCGGAAATATCATGCACTATAATTTCTATTTGAGGGCCAGAGAAAACCCGGGCGATCCTGTCCTGGAAAGGATCAACACGACTGACGGCACGTCTACCATACAGGCATATGCGCAGTGGCACCACAAAACACGCGGAAAGTTCAGCTACCAGGGTGGGTTGCATTATTTGCATCTCTTGTTGAACAACACCGCATCACTGGAACCCAGAGCGTCTGTCAAGTTCGATGCAGACAGGAAGAATTCCATATCCTTCGGTTATGGTCTGCATAGCCAGATACAACCGCTGGGTGTATATTTTGCCAAAACGGATCATCCGGAAAATGGAAATGTATACACCAATAAGAACCTCAAATTCACGAAGGCTCATCATTTCGTATTGTCGTATGGACACGCCTTCAATAACCGCCTGCGTTTCAAGGCTGAGGCATACTACCAGCACCTGTTCAATGTGCCTGTGAGTATTTATGACAGTATCACCTTCTCAACCTTAAACATTCGTGGAGAATATATTTCCGATGAGTTGGTGAACAAGGGCAAAGGAAGGAATTATGGTGTAGACCTGTCGCTGGAGAAAAACCTCGGCAATAATTTCTATTTCCTGCTGAACAATTCTTTGTATCGCTCCAGATATACTGCTGCTGATGGCATCGAAAGAGATACGCGTTTTAATGGTGGCTATGTGACCAATTTTACCGGAGGAAAAGAGATTGTATTGAAAGAAGGGAAAAAGACCATAGGCATTAATGTTAAATTAATTTATGCGGGCGGCTTCAGGAATACCCCTATCGATCTGGATCTTTCCACTGCGAGAGGTTATGCGGTGTATGTTGAAAAAGAGGCTTTTACGTTGCAGAATCCGGCTTATTTCCGGACCGATGTGCGGCTGAGTATGAAATGGAATAAAAGGAACCTGACCAGTACCTTGTCGCTGGATATGCAAAATCTGACCAATCGCCAGAATGTATACGGTACGTTTTACGACCCTTACAAAAAGAAATTGATCAAAGCTTACCAGGCCGGGCTGATTCCGGTATTGAACTACAAAGTAGAGTTCTAAGGTTAAACAGCAACCCATAGTCCAGAAAGTGAAAACGACCAGTGAATCATCCGCACAAAACCAGCATAACGCCTTCGGCACAGATCAGCATCCCCTCAGTCAAATACCTATCACCGCACTTTGGAAAGGCTGAAGCTCCCGTCGGTTATGGTCTTGGTGTCGTTGAAGTCGTTTTTTGCCTGGCCGCTGAATGTTCCGGAAATGTATGAATCGGTTTCTTTTGTCAGCTTGATAACTGCGCTGACATTGGCGTAGTGAACATTGTTCTCATCAATATATTTAATCCTTACATTTTTTGCAGGATAAGCATATTCCGTATTCAGCTCAACGGGGCCGTCATTATAAAGACTTATAGTAACAATTTTGGCGTTAGATGCCGTAGAAGAAAAACCATTGGCACTGTAACTTCCATCGTCCAGATGCTCCGCAAAACCTTCGGTCCATGTTATTTCGGCGCCATCCATTTTGAATTTCATAAAATCGCTTCCACCACCATCACCTTTGCTCTTCTTACAGGAAAGGCCGAAAGCCAGCATTGCTAAAATAAAAAGGGAAAATACAGGGTTGCTGAGACGCATCTTTTTCATATAATTTTTTTTATAGGACCAAAGATGTTATCTCTTTTCTTTTACATCAATACTTAAATTGTAGTAGACCGTTCATTCAAACCATTTGTTTTTATGCGCAAGCGTAATTATTTCAGTCTTGGATTGCACATGCAGCTTTTCATAAATATTGGCGATATGTTTACGCACGGTAGTGACCGCTATATTTAAATTATCCGCTATACGCTTGGCATCCCGCCCGCCTACCATCTGTTCCAGTATTTCCACTTCACGCGCAGTGATCACGCCCGGCAATTCATTCTTTAGTTCCTTTCCGGGCAGCGTGGAGCGGCTCATCAGCTGCAGCGCCTTACGGGCGATGCCCGGGCTCATGGGGGCCCCTCCATATTCCATAACATTTGTTACCGCTTCCTCCAATATTTCCGCGGGCTCATGCTTTAATAAATATCCCGAGGCGCCGGCCTTGATGGCCTCAAAAATCTTATCGTCGTCATCAAATACGGTCAGCACGATATAATGTATCTGGGGATACAGCGAACGGCAAAGACGAATCGCTTCCACGCCATCCATTTCCGGCATTTCCAGGTCCATAAATATTACCTGGGGCTGTTTTGCAGCCGGCAGCCCGCTCAAATGCTCCATACAGTCATGGCCATTTACAGCCACGAATCCCACGCGCAACGCCGGCAACAGATGTATCTTCTGTAAAAACGTTTTCCGGTTAATTGCATTGTCTTCCGCAAGCGCAACAATATAGCTCATACATTCAAATTTATAAACAGATACGTCTTTCAAAAATCATTACTCTTCAGCAGAAGACACCTGCAGCACGGTTCCTCCTTTTTCTCCGGAACTCCATTCAATCTTCCAGCCATTTTCCCGGCACCGGGCCCGCATGTTATGGCAACCATTCGATTCATATTTTTCCATATCATTAACCGCCATGCCCGATCCGTCGTCGGCAACCGCAATCTGCCAGCCGCCAGACGCGTAGATCCTCACCACAATATTTTTTCCGCCGCTATGCTTCAGGGCATTATTGACCGCTTCCTGAACTATGCGGTAGATATGAAAGCCCTGCGACGCAGAAAATAATATGTCTTCCTCTATTCTTTCCAAAACCTCCATATTCATGGAAGGATAACTTCTGCCGAGATTATTAATAAAAATCTTTATCCTGTCGCTGATAGCAGTAAGTGGAAGGCTTCGCTTTTTCAATGCCCAGATGGTGTCATTTAATTCGGTAATCATTGCCCTGGAGTTGGCCGTCAGCTCACGGATGGCATTCGCGGTGTTTTCTTCCGGCCGGTACGATTTCAGATAGCCCAGGTTCGACGCCATAGATGCGGCATATACACCCAGGTTATCGTGCAGATCCGCAGCAATGCGCACACGCTCCTTTTCTTCTGCATTTTTTATTCCTTCTTCGGCAAGCCGCTTTTCGTCTTTCACGGCATTTTCCATTTTAATTTTCTGCTTATGGCGATGCTCGTTAAATATTATTATGGTGGCAACGGCCGCGAGCAATAACAAACCCAACAGGCCATAAAACAAATAATTTTTACGGGTGATATTGAGCCGCTGCTGCGCAATGATGGTGTTTTCCTTAATACGCGTTTCATATCCCTCCTGTATATCTGCGATCTCACGTGCGGAAGCAAGCTTATATGCAGAATCTTTCGCCTCCATCAGTTGTTCCAGCGTTTTGAGATATTGCTGGGTCTTTCCTGTTAGTCTATAACATTTCGCCAGCGCTTCATAAAAAGGCAGGCGAATGGCAACGGCGCTGGTATAAACAGAGGAGCTGTCCGCTATCAGATCTGCCTTCCCCTCCAGCAGCTGCCGGCAGAGTGCAATTGCTTTATCGAATTCGCGGATAGTAATATAAAAATCAACCGTTGCCAGGTTGTCATCGGCAATATTAGCCGTGTTGGTTTTTGCTTTTATTGATTGTAATTCTTTAAAAGATTCTTCTGCGCGCCGCAGCTCATTATTTTTTACGAATGCGTTGGTCTGCACCCTCAGCGCCGCAGACAGCAGGTACAGGTTTTCCGCCTGACGCGCAAGTGGTATCGCTTTTTGAAGATAGATCACCGCAGAATCATCCCTGTTAAGTGTAAGAGAGGTGTTGGCCAGGTTAATATACAGCGCTGCCTTCGGCAGAATAAACCGCTCGTCTTCACCCGACAAAGCCAGTGCCTTATACAGCCATTTCAACGCTTCTTTCGGCTGTTCCCTTGCAAGCGCCACCGATCCGATGGAATTCATATTAGACACGAGAGATACTGAATCTTTATAGAGCTCACCTTCACCGATCAGCCTGTAAAAGATCTCCAATGCCTCCTTATAGCGCGTGCGCATTCCATATAACATGCCGAGCTCTCTTTGTAATAAAAAATAGATGTCGCGGGTCTGCGGATCACTCACTTTATTTAAAGGAAGCACAGGCCGGAGTACAGCCATCGAACTATCTATCCAGCCCCAGGGAATAAACGACCTTGCAAAATATAATGCAGCAAGGCTCTTGTCCCTGACGCCTGCATTTTCAGCAAGTGTCATCGCCTCGCCTGCATATCGATAGGCAGTGTCCCTGTTCAGGCTCTGCTGTTCACGGCCCAATGCCAGCAGCAAAGGCAAGCGCGCAACGGGATTTTTTTCATGCCATACAAGATGACGAAGACTATCTGTTATTGCCGTCTGGCCCCGGGAAAAAGCGCTTAACAGCAATGCAAGGGTCAGGAGGCTAAGTCGAACCATGTGAAAAAATAACTAAAAAAACGGGAGTAAAGAAATTCCCGTTTATCATGCGGGGCGGGCAGATAACCGGTAATTTTTCTTCCCCTGTTCATTAACGTCAGGGCTGTGTAATGTTGCCACTGATTGTTGATACGCCGGTCTGGCTGGATACGGTTATGCCGCTAAATTTTACATTGATTTTTTTATTGTTGGTAATGGTAACCGTTACATGCTGCACGGGGGACAGTTTGGGATAAAAGAGATTATTATCCATATAAGATCCATAGTCATAGGGGAAAGTGCTGGCATATAATGAAACCTGGTTATTATTGGTACGATCGCCGGGGCTGTATGGGTCGCTCACGATATCGAAACTGCCGCCTGTTGTCGGTAAATCCTCATCGCTGAACACGATCGACACCGATTCGATTTCGTTTAACCCGCTTCCCGGTGCGATACGTTGGGCACGGAGCATATTCTGTTCAGGCATGTACGACACGCTGGTGGCCGTATATGTTTTTCCTTCGATAACGAAGGTATTTTCTCCACCTTCTTCTCCGTCACCGGACGTGCTTTTCTTACAGGAAGACAGAAATAAAGCTGCGGCAAGAAAGAAGCAGGCGCAGATATTTGCGCAGAGTTTTTGTTTGCTGATCATAAAAATTTCGTGAAGAGGGTTATCGTATTTTTTAACAACCCGAAAGTATCCTGCCAGGGGAGCCTGAAAAATACTTAATTTATAGTAGGGAGGCGATTTAAGAGTATGGCAGGATAAAGAATAATTCCGTATTATTTCATGACATTTGACTTCATTTGTCAATCAATAACTGCCATGGACATGCGTATATTATTCCTTTCACTGAGCCTGCTTTCCGCCGGTTGGCTCCAGGGACAATGGGCCCCCTTGTTTAATGGCCGCGATTTTTCCGGCTGGGATACTTATCTGAGATCACCGGAAGGTGCAAACGATACCACGCCTATCGGTTTCAATAAAGATCCGGATCATGTGTTTACCATAAAAAACGGCATCATCCATATATCCGGACAGGTGTGGGGAGCACTTATTTCCAAAAAACAATACAGTAATTATCATCTGCGCTTCAGCGTTAAATTCGGCGAGAAGAAATGGCCCCCGCGGGAACACCTGCTGCGGGACGGGGGACTGATGTTTCACAGCAGTGGCCCGCAGAACTATGGCTATCGCTGCTGGATGCGCAGCAATGAAATGCAGATACAGGAAACGGAAATCGGCGACTTTTTCAATGCAGGTGAAGGCTCCTGCGAGTTCACGGTAACTCCCACTACGGTCAAAGGAGAAGAAACAGATTCTGAGGTAGTGGAGCAATATGATCCGCGTGGTACTATTAAACGGTATAACGACCGGGTATATCGCTCGGGTAATTTCGAAAACCCGCACGGGCAATGGTCGACCGGGGAGCTGATCACGCGCGGGGCTGATGCCGTTTTCATTGTGAACGGGCATGTAGTAAATCGTTTGTTCAATACCTTCAGGGAGGACCTGTACCGGCAAACGACATCTGGTCAGTTGCAATTTCAAAGTGAATCGGGTGAATATTTCCTGAAAAATGTTGAGATGCGGCCCGTTGCTTTTCATCCGGCAGGGATACCCCTGTTAACGCCGTCTGTATCCTCCTGTCAGTTATCTGTCACTCCGAAAACGATTGATATTACGAACCATGGTGACCCGGTGGAAGTGGTGGCCATTGAATTGATAGGAAAGAATAATGACCAGGTGAATGTTAAGATGCCGGTCTGGCCCCGCGTAATTCATCATGGCGAAACATTTCAACTGCATGTTGCACAAAAAACAGGCGATGCATTAAAAAATTCCGTTCAATTGCGGCTGGAGACCGTCCTGGGCCCGGTGCCGGACTTTGAGGTCGTTTTATTACCTGTTGAATAAATGGATATACCAAAAGTGAAAAAATTCAATTTTCGAACCTGCTTATATGTAAAAAAACTGGCCCTTTTTGCGTAGTATATAAAGCAGTTTTTAAAACGTAAAAACCGGCCGGCGGAAACAAACGGTGGACAGGGCGAAATAAAAAAGCCTGCAGTCATCTGACCAGCAGGCTTTTAGATAAAATAAAAAAGTGCGCGGGATGAGATTCGAACTCACACGCCAGTTACGGCGCTACCACCTCAAAGTAGTGCGTCTACCAATTTCGCCACCCACGCAACTAAAAAAGGAGTGCAAATGTAAGGATTTTGCGTAATTAACCTAAACCGTAAACCATAATCGCGCAATGGCATGCGTCAGCGCCACCAGTTCGGTATAGGAAGGTGGTTTGCTCAGGAAACAATTTGCGCCGAGCGAATAAGAAGCGCTCCGGTCCGTAAGCAGCGTTGAAGTCGTTAACACGATTG
>JBGAJL010000105.1:0-15143 GCA_044224935.1 Flavitalea sp. | reverse complement strand
CAGGCCGAAGTCGCCGCCGGTAATCATTTCATTTCCCGATAAGGTAGTGGTTAACACGGTTTGAAAGGGCAGACCGCTTACAGGAAATCCAAATACCGGTCCCTGGAAAAAGTTCCAGGAAAAATGAAATAAAACAGGCATCCACAAATTTCGTGTATACATAAACGTTATGCCCAATACCAATCCGCCGAGGATAATATTGACAATTCCGATTACCGGGATGCCCGGGTTGCCCAGATGTACCAGCGCAAAAAGCAGCGCGCTGGCGCCGAGCGATAACCAGCGGTTGAAGGATTTCATCAAATTTCTGAGGATATAGCCCCTGAAAACCAGTTCTTCTGAAAAAGCAACCAGCAAAAGCACGGCGATGCTGGTAAAAATATCGTTACTGAACGTGATATCGTTCCATTGTAAGCCGCCGAGCAGGTAAATAACAAGGCCCCCGAGGCTGATAAGTAGAAGACCCATAAAAAAGCCGATCAGGCCGCCCGGGAAAAAACCTGAAAAAGCGAGGCCGATGCTCAGGAACGATCTTCGGTCGACATATTTTCTGAAAATAAAAACAAGTGCTATTGCGGCCACGGCCGTTGCCGAGATCCAGGTATAGGCGGCGGCGATCATCTCCCTGTCCGTTTGCTCCGCGTCTTTTTTTGCAAAAAAAATGCCGAGCATTATTGAAGCCGTCAGCCAGGTAATAAACAGCAACAGTGCCCTTAGCCAGCCCTGTTTGATCAAAGGGTGCCGCTGACTGTTGTGTAATGACATAGAATTTTTATCTTGCCCGAAATTAATCATTAGATGCCGGATAACTATCAATATACTGTTGCAGAGCGTTTTCTCCGATATGTGACCATTGACACACAAAGTGATCCCGAATCCAGTTTGCAGCCCTCCACCGAAAAGCAAAAAAACCTCAGCAGGCTGCTGGTAGAAGAGTTGCTGAGTATCGGCATCAGCGACGCGCACCTGGATGAATACGGATATGTCTACGCCACTATTCCCGCCACTACTGATAAAGCGGTGCCGGTGATCTGTTTCTGCGCCCATGTGGATACTTCTTTTGATACCACAGGGGCAGGCGTGAAACCGATTGTACATTATAAATATGATGGGCGCGCTATTGTGCTCCCGGATGACCCTTCGCAGGTTATTACGCCCGAAATGCATCCCTATTTAAAAGAGCGGGTAGGAGATGATATCATCACGGCTTCAGGAACCACGCTGCTGGGCGCCGACGACAAGGCTGGTGTTGCCATCATTATGGATTTAGCTAATTACCTGATGAACCATACCGAAGTAAAGCACGGCACAATCAGGATATTATTCACTCCTGATGAAGAAATCGGAAGGGGTGTAGATAAGGTTGACATTAAAAAACTGGCGGCGGACTTCGGGTATACGCTGGATGGCAGTGAGCTCGGAACGTTTTCAGATGAAAATTTTTCCGCTGACGGTGTGAAAATTATTATTAATGGGGTTAGCGCGCATCCTGGCGAGGCGAAGAATAAAATGGTGAGCGCAATAAAGCTGGCATCTGAATTCATCGACTCGCTGCCCAAGGATTTTTATTCTCCCGAAACAACAGAAAACAAGGAGGGCTTTTTTCACCCGGTAAGAATGAGCGCGACAGTGGAAGCCGCGTCCATCGACCTGATCATCCGCGATTTTTATACTATTAAATTAAAAGACTACGAGAATTATTTAAAAGACAGGGTAGAAGAAATTGTTTCGAAATACGCAGGCGCTACGTTTGAATTTATTGTAACCGAACAATACCGCAACATGAAAGAAATCCTGGATCAGCATCCCCGCGTGTCGGACTACGCGCGCGAAGCGATCAGCAGGGCGGGCCTTGGCGTTAAAGAAGTTCCTACCCGGGGAGGCACCGATGGCTCACGGCTTTCTTTTATGGGCCTGCCCTGCCCGAATATTTTTACGGGAGAAATGGCTTTTCATGGCAAGCATGAATATGTAAGTATCCAGGATATGGAGAAAAGTGTAGAAACAATCATCCACCTTTCCAGGATATGGGAGGAGAAGTCTTAACCGGCCTTCTTTTTCTCCGCAATATGCTCTACGATCATTTTTGCGTGCACTCTCGAATTTTCGATAAACCAGACATGCGTGTTCATGCCGCCGCAAACAACGCCTGCGAGGTAAACATTCGGAAGATTTGATTCCATATTTTCGGGATTATAAGCCGGCACGAGCAGCGCATCGCTGGATAATTTAATACCTGAGTTGCGCAAAAAATCAAAATCGGGCTGATAGCCTGTAGTGGCAATCACATAGTCGTTGGGAAGGGTAACGATGCCGTCCGGTGTCTGTATATCCACTTCCTTTTCTCTGACCGCGGCAATAACAGAATTGAAATAAGCTTTTATGCTGCCTTCGGCGATACGGTTTTCTATGTCTGGCTTAACCCAGTATTTTACTCTTTTACCAATACCGGGTCCACGCGAGACCATTGTTACGGTGGCGCCCTTTCTGAATGTTTCCAGCGCGGCGTCCACTGCTGAATTATTTGCACCGACAACCACTACCCGCTGCATCGCATAAAAATGCGGGTCTTTGTAGTAGTGCGTTACCTTAGGCAGGTTCTCTCCGGGCGCATGCATCAGCACGGGGATATCATAAAACCCTGTGGCGATAATAATATTGTCGCAGCTATATCTTTCTTTTGAAGTGATCACTTCATAGCCGCTACCCGAAGGAACGAGCTGCAAAACTTTCTCCTGCAATTTCAACGGTAATTTATTGGAAGTGGCTACCCTCCGGTAGTATTCCAAAGCTTCGGGCCTTGTGGGCTTGATATTGTTGGATACAAATGGAATTCCTCCAATCTCCAATTTTTCCGAAGTGGAAAAGAATGTCATGTTTACCGGATAGTTGTACAGCGAATTCACGAGGCATCCTTTCTCGATAATGACAAAGCTCATTTCCTTTTTTTGTGCTTCGAGCCCGCAGGCCAGGCCAATGGGGCCGCCGCCCACTATTATTAAATCATAATGATGAATCATACTCTCAAAGTTAAATAGTACTTTCATCAAAATATTTTTCATGAACACATTAACCCAATACTGGTGGATAATATTGATCCTGATTGTTATCCTTGCCGGTTTGAAAACCATTAACCAGGGAACTGTGGGGGTCGTAACGATTTTCGGAAAATACCAGCGCGTTTTGCTGCCCGGTCTCCGGCTTATTATCCCCTTTATTGAGCAGATCTATAAAAAAATCAGTATTCAGAACCGTTCGATAGAAATGGAGTTTCAGGCGGTCACTGCCGACCAGGCCAATGTTTATTTTAAGAATATGCTGCTGTTTGCCGTGCAGAATGCCAGCGAAGAAACGATTAAAAAAGTGGCGTTTAAATTTATCAGCGAAAGGGAACTGATGCAGGCGCTTACCCGGACCATTGAAGGAACGGTGCGATCGTTTGTCGCCACCAAACGTCAGGCTGAAATTCTCGCGCTTAGGAGAGAAATAGTTGAATATGTGAAAGAACAGATAGACGCGTTACTGGAGGAGTGGGGTTATCATCTGCTGGATCTGCAGGTGAATGATATCACCTTCGACAAAACCATTATCGAATCCATGAGCCGTGTGGTGGCCAGCAATAATCTGAAAGCGGCGGCTGAGAATGAGGGCCAGGCATTGCTGATTACCAAAACAAAAGCCGCAGAGGCCGAAGGAAATTCCATTAAGATTGCTGCAGAAGCCGAGAGGGAAGCGGCGAGATTGCGCGGTCAGGGTGTCGCTCTGTTCAGGCAGGAAGTTGCCAGGGGAATGACCGAAGCGGCCGAGCAGATGAAACAGGCCAATCTTGACACGAATGTGATCCTTTTCAGCATGTGGACCGAAGCCATTAAGAATTTTGCGGAATATGGTAAAGGAAATGTGATATTTTTAGATGGAAGTCCCGATGGCATGGAGCATACGATGAAACAGATACAGGCTATGATGATGAAACCAAGCGGGGCGAGCTAAAATATCAGCTCCTGGTTTTTGCTGGTAGCCGATGCCCGGTTGCGGTTGCGGGCGTAATAAATGCCGGCGATGGCTACCGAGATGACGAAAAGAACAATGGCCAGATCACGAAAATTATACATCGAATTCTTCATCTGGCCCGAATAAATGGAAACGATCACGGCCGCGCTGATGCTTGCGATGACGCCGGTCGTGTTCAGTGTCATCCATTTCACCTCCGATGTTTTACAGTAATAGTTCAAAGCCAGCCAGAGTACGCCTACAATGCTGAAAAAGAATATAGTCAGGAAAAAAAGATTGGCCGTAAAGGTGTCGGGAAAAAGCGGGCGGGCGAAAGTGGCGGATATCAGGATGCCCGAGATAATTATCCCGGTAAAAAATCCTGTTATGACGGCTCTCTTCATATATAATGGTTAAATCGCTTTTTTTAAATATATGAAATATCTTAACAAATTTCCCAGCTTTTTTTTATAACCTTTACAAACACTAAAACTATTCATTAAATGAATTGGTTCTTTCTTCAGATTGATACATCCGCTGTGGCCAACGCAGCGTCGCTTAATACCCCCCAGCCTACGATCAGTATCATGGACCTTCTCGCCAAGGGCGGAGTGTTGATGATACCGCTTGCGTTATTGTTTGTCATCGCTGTATTCGTATTCTTCGAGCGATTAATATTTATTCGCAAGGCTTCCAGGATAGACGATAATTTCATGAATATCATCCGTGATAATATTTTCTCCGGCAACGTAAATGCCGCAAGGTCGCTTGCTAAAAATACGACTAACCCCGTGGCGAGAATGATCGACAAGGGTATCCAGAGGATCGGCAAACCGATCGATGCGATCGAAAAGAGCATGGAGAATGTAGGGAAACTCGAAATGTATAAAATGGAGCGTAATCTTAATATCCTGTCACTGATTGCAGGGATAGCCCCGATGTTCGGCTTCCTGGGTACAATCTTCGGGATGTTCCAGTTGTTCTTTCGTCTCGCATCAACGGGCGAATTCACTATTCAGGCAATGGCAGACGGTATTTATACCAAGCTGATCTCATCCGCTCTCGGCCTTATCATCGGCCTGCTGGCCTATATTGCCTATAATTATCTGAATGCCCAGGTGGATAAAACGGGCAACCGGATGGAAATTGCCAGCGCTGAATTTGTTGACATATTGCAGGAGCCAACAAGATAAAACCATGAATATCAGAAGACGACTAAGGAGCCACGCCGAGGTGCACACGGGAGCATTGAATGATATCCTGTTTATTTTGCTGATGTTCTTTTTGATCGCTGCCACACTGGCCAATCCAAACGTGATCAAATTGTCCAATCCCAAAGCCAAGGGCGATACAAAAACCAAGCAGAATGTTGTAGTGAATATCGACGTGAAAAAACATTATATCATTAACGGCAACCAGGTGGAACTGCCAAATCTCCGGGCTTACCTGCAGCCGCTTATCATGAAAGATTCCACGAATGCCACCATCGCCATCAATGCTGATAAAGAGGTGCCCGTGGATGAAGTAGTGGCGGTAATGCGCGTTGCCAGGGAACTGGGAGCGAAAACGGTGCTGATGGTCGATAAAAATGGCGTGCAGTAACGGATTCAATACCTTTCGGCGCTGACCATCCTCTCTTTTCCCTGCAAATCTTTTTTTATGACGGTCTTCCGGTAACCGGACGATCCGAATAATTCCGCAACCTGGGCAGCCAGGTCTTCGTGTACCTCAACATATATTTTTCCTCCGGCTGATAATTTCTGTAAACCCAGTTTTGCAATCGCCCTGTAAAAGATCAATGGATCGCCATCTGCTACAAATAATGCCAGGTGTGGCTCATATTTCACCACGTTATCGGCCATCGATCCTTTATCCTTCAATGGAATATAGGGAGGATTGCTGACAATAATATCCAGCTCCGGCAGTGCATTCCATTGAGAATCGTCCAGGATGTCCAGCTGCAGAAAATGAATAGTTGTTCCGAGAGATAACGCATTTTTCCGGGCTACATCCAATGCGGCGCCACCGGTGTCGCAGGAAAAGACGGTAGCGTGGTCTATTTTTCTTTTTAAAGCGATTGAAATGCAGCCGCTTCCGGTGCCGATATCCAATATCGCAGGATCTTTATTGCTTTCTTCAATAACCCATTGCACCAATTCCTCGGTTTCGGGTCTCGGTATTAACACATTTTCATTCACGAAAAATTTCATTCCGAAAAACCAGGCCTCCCGGAGAACATATTGCACGGGTTTATGAGCCAGCAGGTCTTTCAGGTAGTTGTTCAGCGCAGCGACGGCAGCAAATTCTTTCTCTTTCTCAATGATCCTGTCTATTTTTTTTAATCCCGACAAATGCTCCATCAGGAGATCCGCGATATTCGCCGCTTCGCGGGATTCGTAAACGGTTCGCAATTCACGATTCAGCAATTGTTCTGCACCGGCAAATGTCATAGCGGCAAACTTAATTGATTTTCGTTTCATACTTTTGAACAGATACGATGACGACGCACGAAATTTATATGCACCGCTGTCTCGAACTGGCCGAAAAAGCCGCAGGGTATGTTGCGCCCAATCCCCTGGTTGGAGCAGTGCTCGTGCATGATAATAAAATTATTGGCGAAGGATTCCACCGTCAATACGGAGGACCGCATGCCGAGGTAAACTGCATTCAATCCGTCCTTCCGCAAGAGATGCACCTGATACAGGAATCGACATTATATGTATCTCTGGAACCCTGTGCGCACCAGGGAAAAACGCCACCCTGCACCGACCTGATTATCCGTAATAAAATTCCCCGCGTCATTATCGGCTGTAATGATCCCTTTGTGGAGGTTGATGGAAAGGGAATTGAAAAATTGAATGCAGCGGGCATAAATACCACTACAGGAATTCTTGAAAAGAGATGTAAATACGTTAACCGGCGCTTTCTTACTTTTCATACCAGGCGCAGGCCTTACATTATTTTAAAGTGGGCGCAGACCGGTGATGACAAGATCGGAAATTTTGATAACGAACGGCTGCATATTACCAATGGGCTTACCAACCGGATCGTGCATAAATGGAGGAGTGAAGAAGCTGCAATACTCGTCGGAACAAATACCGCCGCAAAAGATAATCCGCAACTCACGAACAGGCTCTGGCAGGGCGCGTCGCCGGTAAGAATTATTCTTGATCCGGACCTCCGGCTACCGCCATCACTGCATGCATTTGATAACCGGATAAGAACAATCATTTTTAATACCGTACTGCACGAGGAAAAAAATAATCTTTTATATTACCGGGTTGCAAGAGGTGCAGACCTTGTGCACCGGATGACCGAAGCACTTTACCAGTTAAAAATAATAAGTGTGCTGGTAGAAGGTGGTGCACAGCTGTTACAATCTTTTATTGACGATGGTGTATGGGATGAGGCCCGTGTTATCACGAATCATTTGCTGACAACGGGCTCAGGGGTTGGTGCGCCTATATTATCTAACCAGCAATTGATAAAGGAAGAGAACGTTGAAAGCGATACCATCCGGTATTACCTGCGAAATATATAAAAGACAGAAACACTGGTTTAATGCACGATCAGAAAGCGCTCACTCACTTTTAATTCTTTCTTTCCTTCTTCATATTTGTAAAAACCCTCGCCGCTTTTTATACCGAGATAACCGGCAGTAACCATATTGGTCAGCAAGGGACAGGGAGCATAATGCGTTTTACCCAATCCCTCGTGCAATACTTTTAAAATCGCATGGCATACGTCGAGGCCAATAAAATCGGCCAGTTGCAAGGGGCCCATCGGATGCGCCATTCCCAGTTTCATGATCGTATCGATTTCTTCTACTCCTGCAACGCCTTCGAATAAACTATAAATAGCTTCGTTGATCATTGGCATCAATATCCTGTTGGCCACAAAGCCGGGATAATCATTTACCACGCAGGGCATCTTTCCTAATTTCCGGCTCAGATCGATAACGGTGCCGGTAACTTTTTTATCTGTTGCATAACCGTTGATCACTTCTACCAGCTTCATCACGGGCACAGGGTTCATGAAGTGCATACCAATCACATGCGATGGTCTTTTGGTGGCAGCTGCGATTCGGGTCACGGAAATCGATGAGGTATTGGTAGCGAGGATACAACCTGCAGGAGCTATCGCATCCAGCTGGGAAAATATTTTTAATTTAAGCTCGGTATTTTCTGTTGCGGCTTCCACTATCAATGTGGCATCTTTCACTCCATCAGTAAGATTGGTATGCGGTTTAATGTTATGCAGAACAGTTTCTTTCTGTTCCTGCGTAACAGCACCTTTTGCTATCTGCCGGTCGATATTTTTAGCGATCGTGGCAAGGGCTTTTTCCAGTTGAATCGGACTTACGTCGTTGAGGTGTACATTGAATCCGGCCTGGGCGAAAACATGAGCAATGCCATTGCCCATGGTGCCTGCGCCGATAACGGCAATCGTTTGAGACATTCCTTAAGTAGTTTAGGCCGCAAATATATTCTTCTTAATTATTATTCCTGAAATCGCCGCGTTTCCAGGCTTTGATAAATTCATTCCAGGCAAAAGGATTAAGAATATTCTGGGGAGGGGCCTGACCATAATAATACTGACGGGTAGCGGCATTGCGGAGTGTCATGTTGGCCTGTTCGGCACCGTCCCTGGGCAGGGAGCGCACAAGTATTCGCCTTTTTGATTCTTCTGTATTCTGCCGGGCAATTTCGTACTGGTCATCGGGCACGTTGGTGTTTACAAAATCCCTGTCAAATTGTTCGCGCGTGGGTCTTGGCCGGATGATGGTGGCGGGCAGGTACTGGGTGTCGGTGATCAGCAATTGAATTACGCTATACTGGTTCCCTTCGAGGTTTCGTGGAATCTCAACGAGTTTGGGCTTATAGCCCACGGAAGTAAATTCGACCTTATCGCCTTTCATGACCACTAGGGAAAATATGCCCTGATCGTTGGTGAAGGTGCCGCGGTTTTGTCCCTGTAATTTGATACTCACAGATGGAATTCCCTGCAGGCTGTCTGCGGTCATTACCACACCGTATAATTGTACTACTGAATCTTTTAGTTTTTCAAACTGGGCCCGCACTCCAAAAGGCAGCAACACGATCAGGACGAGGAAACCGGGTATAACTCTTTTCATTGGCAGCAAACTACAATTTTTTGTTTAAAGCCAATTTTCCGGGATTAAATTTTAACAGACAAATCGAAGGCCCGATATTCCGGCTGCAATGTTTAATTTTGCGGCATAAACCCAAGGAGCTTATTATGACGCAGGAGAAAGTTTTGGAGGCGCTGGGAAATGTGCAGGAGCCCGATCTGGGCAAAGATCTCGTTACACTCAACATGGTTAAGGATATACGAATCGACGGCAAACGCGTATCGTTTACCGTGGTGCTCACCACGCCGGCCTGTCCGCTAAAGGATCATATCCGCAATGCATGTGTCAATGCAATAAAGATACTGGTAGATAAAGAAGCCGAGGTAATGGTCAATTTCACTTCTAATACCACTACCAACCGGAAAGACCCGGGATCGGTTTTGCCCGGGGTGAAAAATATCATTGCTGTGGTGAGCGGAAAAGGGGGGGTGGGGAAAAGCACTGTTGCGGCCAACCTGGCGCTGGCTTTTGCCCGGGATGGAGCAAAAGTGGGGTTGATGGATGCGGATATCTACGGCCCGAGCGTGCCGATCATGTTTGGCGTAAGAGGAGAAAGGCCGAAGATGATTAAAGGAAATGGTGATAAGGGGCTGATTGTACCGATTGAGCGGTTTGGAATCAGGCTTATGAGCATAGGATTGCTGGTAGACGATAAAAGTGCTGTCGTCTGGCGGGGGCCAATGGCCAGCAGTGCCATCCGGCAATTTGCTACCGATGTTTACTGGGATGAGCTCGACTACCTGGTAATTGATATGCCCCCGGGAACGGGAGATATTCACCTGACAATGGTGCAAACGGTGCCCATCACCGGTATCGTGGTAGTGACTACTCCGCAGGAAGTGGCCCTGGCAGACGCCAAGAAAGCCATCGCTATGTTTGGCCAGGCACAGATCAAAGTGCCGATCATAGGACTGGTAGAAAATATGAGCTACTTTGTTACGCCGGGACTGCCCGACGAGCCCGCCAACCGGCATTTTATTTTCGGGAAAGAGGGCGGGAAGCGCCTGGCGGAGGAATATGATATTCCTTTCCTCGGCCAGATACCGTTGGTGCAGACGATCAGGGAAGGCGGGGATGAAGGCGTACCGGTAATGATGAGCGATGACGAAACTTCGCGGAATGCTTTCCTGAGTTTTGCCGGCGCCGCAGCAAGGAGCATCGCCATGAGAAACGCCAATATGAGCTCCGAGCGCAGGGCTGAGATCGTAGAATTATAATATCAAAGGAATGACAAGGGAAGACCTCGTTGAACAAATAAAAAGCAAACAATCTTATCTCTGCGTCGGACTGGATTCCGATATTGAAAAAATTCCCCCGCACCTGCTTTCCTGCGACGATCCGCAGTTTGAATTCAACAGGCAGATTATCGACGCTACAGCGGCGCATTGCGTGGCGTATAAGATCAACACGGCCTTCTACGAATCACTGGGCGCAAAGGGCTGGATCAGCCTCGAGAAAACAATAAACCATATCCCCAAAACCCATTTCACCATTGCAGATGCAAAGCGTGGCGATATCGGTAATACTTCTTCGCAATATGCAAAAGCATTTTTCGAAACGCTTTCATTTGATGCGGTGACGGTCGCCCCTTATATGGGTGCAGACAGCGTTAAGCCCTTTCTTCAGTATAAAAATAAATGGACCATTCTGCTGGGGCTTACTTCCAATGAAGGAGCAAAGGATTTTGAACTGTTGCGAACAGGAGATGCATACCTGTTCGAACAGGTGTTGCAGACATCCGCGCAGTGGGGCAATCCAAATAACCTGATGTATGTGATCGGGGCTACGCGGCACGAAAGGGTGGCCGATATCCGAAAGAAATACCCGCATCACTTTTTCCTGGTGCCCGGTGTGGGTGCCCAGGGCGGCAGCCTGGCGGAAATTTCGAAAAGCGGCCTCAACAGCGACGGCGGGCTGCTCGTAAATGCAAGCCGCGCGATCATATTCGCGGCCTCCCATGAAAAATTCGCTGAAGCCGCAGCTCATGAGGCCGCTCAATATCATGATGAAATGCGTAAATATCTTTTCAGCTAGAAGCCGCTATCAGCCTGCACTTCGGAGTCTACGCAGCATTATCGTAAATCTACGAAACACCCTTCTTTGGTTCGGTTTTTGTTAAACGAAAGCGTCCTAAACTTTTAATCATGAGAATATCTACCCTTTCACTGGCATTACTTGTCCTATCCGTAAATACCTATTCTCAGACCCAGACAACCTTATCCGCACTTCGTACATCCACTTCGCTTTCGCTTACGGTTCCTTACTTTGTTACCGATGCTGGTCGTGAGGGAATATTTTTTTATGATGCCAAAGACGTAACAAGTGCAGATAATAATGGAACAGTAATCGTGAATGGCACCCGGCGTTACAAACGGTCTTTCTCGGGACCTATCGATATCCGCTGGTTTGGAGGGGTCGGCGACTGGAACGGCACATCCGGAACCGATAATACTGCCGCGATTAATGCGGCCATAAATGCAGCTGCCCGCGGACAGACGGTAATGATCCCTGCCGGCTCATACTATATCAAATCTACCATCGCACTTCCTCTCGTCACTACGAAAAAAGTGCCGATGGAGATATTCGGAAATATCTTCTTCGCTAAGGGAAGCGGTTTTGTACTGGAAGGAAACGACCAGGATTTCAGGGCCTATGGAACGATTAATGGGGGCAACTCGGGCGCTACCACCGAATCGGCGTTTGCAGCCTATACCGGTATCGGTATTTATCTGAAAAATGCGGTGCATTGTTATGTGAGCGTTAATGATGTTTCCGGTTTTAAGTATGGAATTGAAGAGGCCGGGGACAAAGTGGGCGGCACGCCTGCAGGCTCTCAATACAATACAATTTATTTTAATAATATCCATCATAATTATGTACAGATAAAGATTGCGATTATAAATAACAGTTCTCAGTCCGGGAACTGGGCGAATGAAACATTCTGGTATGGTGGACAATTAGGGAACGGAACGCCGAAGGTGACATATGGCGCCGGCGGCTGGTATGGAATAATTATTCAGAACGATCCGGGCGCCACACCATCGCTTACCATTGATGGGATGATTTTTCATAACATAGGCTTTGAAGGGCTGGAAAAGGCAGCCGTGCTGAAAAATTGTTCCAGTATTACCTTTTTCGGGGGAGGCGTTGAGCCCGATGGCGTGCATTCCGGCTTCGACCTGGATCCCTCCACATGCACCAACACCAGGTTCATCGGCCTCGGCTGCCTGTATGAAACTATGTTTGTTGCGGGCCGGCTCGGCGCAAACACTGCTATCAGCGGAACCCCGTTCTGGGTAGGGACATCTTCCCGCAACTTTGCCGGCACCGAAGCGGTTTCCATATCCGCGTCCAGATGGATGATCACATCGCCGAAATATAATTATTCCAATTTCACCAGCTATAATACCAATGATTTAAATACGATCTCCGGTCCTTATCCGACACTTCAGGCCATGACAACAAGAATCAACGGTGTAACCCGGAATGTCGGTTTTAAGAGTACTTTTTTTCATTGCACAACTTCTACTGCAGGCAGTCCTATCACACTACCTCCTAATATCGGGTGTGTGCGGGTCGAAACCAACCAGGCCAAAGTGTTCAAGGTAGACAGCGGGGACCTTGTGCAGTTTGGTGAAGGATTTATCGTGGAATATATTTCCGCCAATTATCCTATCAGTTTTGTACGGGCGGACAATGGCAGTACGCTTATTAACTCAACCAGTTTCCCGACAGCAGGAACTTACCGTTGTACCTGGGCCCAGGGACAATTTAAAGTGGCTAAGCTCAGTGCAAATTATCTTAGCTATACCCAAACAGGTCCTTCCTACACCATACAGGATGGCATTGCCCTTCATTATGTGAGTTACCAGTGGGGCGCCTGTACAACCACATTGCCTTCCGCCGCCACCAATCCGGGGCGGGTCATTACGATAAAAAACCTGCAGGCAGGATCGAATGTAACGGTAAGCGGCGTCAACGCCAGCGATGAAAATGTACTTACGGGAAGAGGGGCCATGACGGTACAAAGTGATGGCGCCACCTGGAACGTGATCAATTTCTACAAGAAGAATATTACGTACTAAGGAATCGCTATTTTTGAGGCATGGCTGCACGAACCGACTTATTCACAGCGCCGGATTATTTTCTTACTGACGAATTGCTTACCGAAGAACACAGGCTGATCCGCGAATCGGTGCGGACGTATGTAAAAAAAGAAATTTCCCCGGTAATAGAAGACTATGCTCAAAGAGCCGAATTTCCGAAACATATTGTGAAACAATTGGGCGACCTGGGCTGTTTCGGTCCCACCGTTCCAGAGCAATATGGCGGCGGAGGCCTCGATTATATCAGCTACGGTTTAATGATGCAGGAGCTCGAACGCGGCGATAGTGGAGTACGTTCCACTGCTTCCGTACAGGGCTCCCTGGTCATGTTTCCTATTTATGAGTATGGAAATGAAGAACAGAGAAAAAAATATCTTCCCAGGCTGGCTTCAGGTGAATGGCTGGGTTGTTTTGGTCTGACGGAGCCCGATCATGGCTCCGACCCCGGCAGCATGAGCGCGAATATCAGGGATGCGGGAGATCATGTGATCCTGAATGGCGCCAAAATGTGGATCAGCAATGCACCCTTTGCACAGGTGGCCGTCGTATGGGCAAAAGATGAAGCGGGGGATGTGCGCGGATTGATTGTTGAGCGCGGTATGAAAGGATTTTCTGCTCCCACGACGCATAATAAGTGGAGCCTTCGCGCCAGTGCAACCGGAGAATTGGTTTTCGATAATGTAGCTGTTCCAAAAGAGAATTTACTTCCCAAAGCAAAAGGATTAAAAGCACCCCTAAGCTGCCTTACAAAGGCCCGATACGGTATTGCCTGGGGTGTGATTGGCGCTGCCATGGATTGTTATGACACCGCATTAAGATATAGCAAGGAAAGAAAACAGTTCGATGTGCCCATTGCCAGCTTTCAGCTGCAGCAAAAAAAACTGGCTGAAATGATAACCGAGATTACTAAAGCGCAATTGCTGAACTGGAGACTGGGCGTACTGATGAACGAAGGGCGCGCAACACCGCAACAGGTGAGCATGGCCAAACGCAATAGTTGTGAAATAGCCGCCAATATTGCACGCGATGCACGACAGGTGCTGGGTGCAATGGGCATTTCGGGAGAATATTCTATAATGCGCCATATGATGAACCTGGAAAGCGTAATTACCTACGAAGGTACCCATGACATACATCTGCTCATTACCGGAATGGATATCACCGGAATAAACGCATTCAAATGAGAATATTTCTCATCGGTTTTATGGGATCAGGAAAAACATACTGGGGCAAGACACTTTCCTCGCAATTGCAGATTCCCTTCTTTGACCTCGATGAAATTATCACCAGACGGGAAAACAGAATGGTGACCGAAATATTCGCCACCTCCGGCGAAGAATATTTCAGACTGAAAGAAAAGGAAACACTCGAGGCACTGATAGAGGATCATATTTCTATGGTATTATCCTGCGGCGGCGGTACGCCGTGTTTTTTCAACAATATCGACACGATGAAAAAATACGGCACCGTCATATGGCTGAACACCCACGTTGAAGTATTATTGCAGCGGCTGATGCAGGAGAAGGCTAAAAGGCCCTTACTGAAAAATATTGCCGACGGTGACATGAAAAATTATATTACGAGAAAGCTGAACGAGCGCCGTATGTATTATGAGCAGGCGGATGTGATACTTGACAACGCGGACAGCATTTCATTAAACGCATTTATTCAAACGGTTCTTCATGCATAAAACTTTTCTTGTAATTGCTTCTTTGTCCGGTATTCTTTCAGTGGTGCTGGGCGCTTCCAATGCCCACGCCCTGAAACAGGTCTTGTCTCCTGAGGCATCGCAGATATTTGAAACGGGAGTTACATTTCAGTTTTATCATACTTTCGCACTACTGGCGGCAGGTATATTATATGAGCGGTTTCCGGGTAAATGGACCAGGTATTCC
>JBGAJL010000104.1:0-15291 GCA_044224935.1 Flavitalea sp. | reverse complement strand
CCGTAAGGATGATTCTTGTCTTTGGGCTGTGCGGCAATATACAAACTGAAAAGCCCGATAATACCTGCTGCTACATTGGCAATGCTTTCCAGCGCATCGGTAAGAATAGCTACCGAGCGAGTTAAAAAATAGGCAATGATCTTGATGATGAACAGCAATATTGCTATTCCCACAACAAATTTCTGAATAAGAAGATTTTCTTTCCTCGGATCCAAGCTAAATGGTTTTCTCGAATCGTTGCTGTACAAAATCCCAGTTTACAGTATTCCACCATGCAGTGACGTAATCGGGCCGCCTGTTCTGGTATTTTAAATAATAGGCATGTTCCCATACATCCAATCCCAGCAACGGATAACCTTTTATTTCGCTCACGTCCATCAATGGATTGTCCTGGTTAGGTGTTGAGCCTACCATTAATTTTTTACCGGGTCCCACTAACAGCCATGCCCATCCGCTGCCGAAGCGGGTCTTGCCTGCATCGCTGAACTGGGTCGTAAACGCTTCGAACGAGCCGAAGTCTTTCTGAATGGCCGCCAGTAATTTCCCCGAAGGTTGTCCGCCGCCACCGGGCTTCATTAATTTCCAGAACAATTCATGGTTGTAATGACCTCCTGCGTTATTGCGCAACTTTGCGGAGTATTTTGAAACTTTCTTTAATACATCTTCCAGTGGCTTGCTGGTATCGATTTTTTCCGCTGCTGCTGCTTCGTTTAAATTTTTTGTATAGGCCGCGGCGTGTTTTGTGTAATGTATCTCCATCGTCTGTGCATCGATCGCCGGTTCAAGTGCATTGTAAGCATACGGCAAAGGTTCCTGGCTGTAACCCGTTTCACCCGGGAACGAAGCGTCATGCCCTGATAAAGATTCTGCGCTGAGATAAGATGGGAGGGCGGCCAGTGAAGTGAGTGCCAGGCCGGCTTTCGCTGTGTCGCCTAAAAATTGTCTTCTTGATGTACCCCTTTCCATAATATTCTGTTTAAGTATGAATAATAAAATTATTTTAGGGTTTCATGCTCTCCTCCGTATTTGTGCTGTTTACATCAGCAGCATGGGCCGGAAGAGATTCCTGCCCGGTGATGGGTTCTTTCGGTGCGAGCGCGGTGCTTTTTTTCTTAAGCGCTTTAAACAGCCTGAAATAAAATTCCTTATTAAACAATTGCGAGTCGTGCATCGCCTTATAGATCAGAAACAACCCAATCGGAACAAGTACAAAGGTAGCAAGCCACATGCCAGCAACCGGATTTAAAATATCCTGTTCCACGAATTTCTTCCCAAAGTTATTCAGCAGAAAAAATATCACAAAAAAGATTACGGCAAACACCACGGGTGTGCCGATACCCCCCTTTCGCACAATGGAGCCCAGCGGGGCGCCTATCATGAACAAAACCAGCACTGCAGCGGCCATTGTAAACTTGTAATGCCATTCTACCAGTTGTTTGCGCCGCTCTTTGCGCTGCGATTCGAATTCAATGGAGGACATCTGCAGCGAATTCTTTATCGATGTGGCATAAGTGGCGCTCTGCTCGGTTACACGCTGTGCGGCGGAATCGGGAATAATATCTTCAAATTTTTTTATGGTCCATTTTTTCTGCGGCATTTTCGCCCAGCCACTGTCCAGCAGCTTGTTGAACGTGAGATAGGGCGACAGGTCGTTCTTTACGCGCTCGTGGTAGTTTTTTATTTTTTTCCCCAGCGAATCGATGCCTTTTTCCAGCTGCCGCACGCTGAGCATCTCATACCTGTCGCGGTATGCACTGTCATTTGTGATATTCAGCTGCAGTGAGCTCAGATCGAGTACTTTTTTATATTCCTTAAATCCAAGCCGGATATATTCGGTTTGCGAGGAAGAAGAGCGGTCCGCATTTTCTTCATAACGCCAGCCATCCTTTAAGGTAAACACGAGGAAGTGCTGATCGGGTGTCACTTTCATAATACCCCTGGAGGCAACGATAATATTATCGCGCATGCCCGGGCTGTTTTCATAAATGATCACATTGGTGAGGGTGGAATCATCTTTTTCTTTTTTACCCACTTTTATCGCATAGCCGGGAATGGTAGTATAAAAAACGCCTTCTTTCAGGTCGAAAGCAGGTTTTTTATTTACAATATCGGTATGCAGGCTTCTGCATGAATCGCAGCAGCCCTATGCCTGCGGATTTTATCGCCACGAGTTCGAACGTTTCGCCAAGATTGCCGAAGGTCATAATAGAAGATAGCAGCACGGCCAGCGGCAGCGCCAGCGGCACCAGTGTGGCGCTCAGGTAAACAATTAATTTAAGAAAGATGAATCCATCGATGCCCTTGCCTACGAAATCGTCGATCCAGAGCCAGAAAAACTGGAGGATCAGCACGAATAAAGTGATGAAAAAAGTAGCAATGAACGGCCCGATGAATGATCTGACGATAAGTATGTCTAGTTTCTTGATCACCGGCAACGGTTAATTAGGACAAAGGATAGAAACTCAGTTTCCAAGCCTGTGAAACAGATCTTTGACCTGGTAGTCCCAGAGCTGGCTCTGATCCTTCACATCCCCTTTTTCTGCAAAGTCTTTTATCACGAGAATGGTCTGGTTGGTGACTTCTGATTTCTCTATTTTGAATTCGAAGTATTCGTCCTTGGGCTGATGCATCCAGTGAAAGCGGATGAATTTTTCTGATTCACTTTCCACGACCTCGGCCTTATCGGTTGTGCCGTTCCAGGAAAAGCTGAAAACATTATCCCGTTCATCCACCCTGTCTGCAAACCATTCCTGCAAGCCTGCAGGAGTGCTTAAGAACTCATATAGTATAGACGGCGAGCATCTCACCGGGAATTCCAAAGTAAATTGTTGTTTCTTACTCATCAATTAGCAAATTGATCTTTTTAGGTATCTGGTAGTGCAATTATAAAAAAAATGCCCATTCCGCGGGTAAGATAAAGGATTATCACATAACAAAATCGCTGTTTCTTCGTTTTTTAACAGGCTGAGTTTAAAAAAGAGCTAAAACCCCTAAAACCAATATCTATGAGCATGCGGCAACTCAAGATCACGAAGTCGATCACGAATCGTGAATCCCAGAGTCTGGAGAAGTATCTCCAGGAAATAGGAAAGGTGGAACTGATCAGTCCGGAGGAGGAAGCCAAACTGGCACGGCTTATTAAAGAGGGCGATCAGATAGCGCTCGATAAACTGACAAAAGCGAACCTGCGCTTTGTGGTATCGGTTGCCAAACAGTATCAGAATCAGGGGCTTTCGCTTCCCGACCTGATCAATGAGGGCAACCTGGGCCTGATCAAGGCCGCCCAGCGTTTCGACGAAACAAGGGGCTTTAAGTTCATTTCCTACGCGGTTTGGTGGATTCGCCAGAGCATCCTGCAATCCCTTGCCGAACAGTCGAGAATCGTTCGCCTGCCCCTCAATAAGGTGGGCCTTACCAATAAAATCCAGAAGGCGTTTTCACAGCTCGAACAGGAGTTTGAACGTGAACCCTCGCCCGAAGAACTGGCCGACCTGCTCGACCTGGAAACGGAGGAAGTTTCGGCAACCCTGGGAATCGGCGCCAAGCATGTCAGCATGGACACCCCACTCTCGGAAGGCGAAGACAGCACTATGCTCGACATCATGGAGAATGTGAACGCAGAGCGGGCAGAAACCAACCTCGAGCATATTCAATCCTTAAAAGAAGAGATCGACCGCTCGTTCCAGGTACTCACAGAGCGCCAGAAAGAAGTGATCTGCTATTTCTTCGGTATTGGCCAGGATCATCCCATGAGCCTTGAAGACATCGGCGATAAGTTCAATCTCACCCGCGAAAGGGTAAGGCAGATCAAGGACAAGGCCATCACCAAATTGAGAACGAATTCCAGGACTGTTGAATTAAAAGGCTACCTGGGGAAGTAAGAAGTTAAAAGTTAAAGCTGAAAATACTTATACACTGTCTGAACCGGCCTAAGGGCCGGTTTTTTTTATGGTGAGTTCAGTACCCACCCCGGCGCTTCCCAGGTTCGTTTATGTGCAGGTCTCCGCTGAGCGCCGCCCCTCCCCCGGAGGGGATGCAACACCTTGCTACGAGCCGCGTCCCCTCCTCGGAGGGGCAGGGGGTGGGTCGGCGCAAAGCGCCAGGATGCACGCTTAATCTGTTTTCAAATGCTTTGACCGAATTCCTATTTTTGCCGCATGTTCGAAAATCTCACGGAGCGGCTGGAGTCCGCGTTTAAACAGATTAAAGGCGAGGGAAGAATAACCGAGTTAAATATTGCTGCTACTGTAAAGGAAATACGGCGCGCACTGGTCGATGCCGACGTAAACTATAAGATAGCCAAGGAATTTACCGATACGGTTAAGGACAAGGCGCTGGGCCAGAAAGTGCTTACGGCGGTAAGCCCGGGTCAGCTGATCGTTAAGATCGTTAAGGACGAGCTTGCCAACCTGATGGGGGGTAGCGAGAGCCAGTTTACTACCAAGGGCAGCCCGGCGGTGATCCTGGTGGCGGGGTTGCAGGGTAGCGGTAAGACCACCTTTAGCGGCAAGCTGGCCAACTATCTTAAAACCAAAAAAGGACTGTCTCCATTGCTGGTTGCCGGTGATATCTACCGCCCGGCGGCTATCGACCAGCTGAAGGTGCTGGGTGAGCAGATCGGGGTGGACGTATACAGCGAACCGGAGAATAAAAATGCCGTTTCCATAGCCGCTAATGCTATTAAAGAAGCAAAGAGCCGGAACAAGAATATCGTTATCATCGATACCGCGGGCCGTTTGGCCATCGACGAGGCGATGATGACTGAGGTGGCCGACATTAAATCGGCGGTGAACCCCCAGGAAATATTGTTCGTGGTGGATTCCATGACGGGCCAGGACGCTGTGAATACAGCTAAAGCCTTTAACGACCGCCTGAACTTTACCGGCGTGGTGCTTACCAAACTCGATGGCGATACCCGGGGTGGGGCGGCTTTGTCGATCCGCTACACGGTTGAAAAACCCATCAAATTTGTCAGCAGCGGGGAGAAAATGGATACTCTCGATGTGTTCTACCCCGAGCGCATGGCCCAGCGGATCCTGGGCATGGGTGATATCACCACGCTTGTCGAAAAGGCCCAGGCGCAATTCGATGAAGAACAGGCCCGTAAGCTGGAGAAACGTATCCGCAAAAACCAGTTTGATTTTGAAGACTTCAGGCAGCAGCTGGAACAGATAAAGAAAATGGGTAATATCAAAGACCTGCTGGGCATGATCCCGGGTGTGGGCAAATCCATGAAAGATGTCGATATCAATGACGATTCTTTTAAGGGAATAGAAGCCATTATCAACTCCATGACCGTCCTGGAACGGCGCAACCCGGATCTTATCAATCCCAGCCGTAAAAACCGGATCGCTAAAGGTTGCGGTAAAGACCTTACCGAGATCAATGCGTTCATCAAACAATTCGATCAGATGAAAGAAATGATGAAGATGATGAACAAGATGCCGATGGGCCGCTTCATGGGCAGAAGATAACACGAATTTTCCCGGTGATAATTTTGAATAAACAGGTGGGATGATTACATTTGCGTTCCTGTATAGGAAAAGTAAACCGTATTCATTCACGCATTTAAATTTCTATTTAAAATGCCAGTTAAAATCAGACTGCAAAGACACGGGTCTAAGAAAAGACCGTTCTATTTTATCGTCGTTGCCGACGCCCGTGCACCAAGAGATGGTAAATTCATCCAGAAAATCGGCACGTACAATCCCCTGACAGTTCCCGCATCAGTACAATTAGACCGCCAGCGCGCGCTGGACTGGCTGCACAAAGGTGCTCAGCCGACTGATACCGTACGCAGGATCCTTTCGTTTAAGGGAGTTTTGTATCTCAAGCATCTTCTCCGCGGAGTGAAGCTTGGATTGTTTGACGACGCTGCTGCTATGGAGAAGTTCCAGAAATGGCACTCCGAGCACGAATTAAACATCAAGAAACGCCAGGATGCCAATGCGGTTGACCGCAAAGCACGCCGTGGCGGTGCCGGGGCTCCTTCCAGAAAGCCGGCGGACCACCAGGAAAGCCAGAATTAATGACTGTTGCTTTCGAAAGTTATACAATCCCGGCAAAAAAGAATTGCCGGGATTTTTTGTTTGAATTAATGCGCCCGGCATAATCATCATGACTAATTACTGTTCAATAGGAAAAGTTGTAGCCACCTTCGTATTGGGAGGTGAGCTGGTGCGTCGGCATCACCTGGGTAAAAAATCAGTTTTCAAAGGCCTGGGGGCTTTATTTATAGAAAAGCAGAAAGATGAACTGCTGCCCTATTTTATCGAATCGGCCAAAGCAAAGAATACCGAAGAAACCTTCGTCAAGCTGGAGGGAATTTCTACGAAAGAATCGGCCAGAACGCTGGTTCAGAAACAGGTATGGTTAACGGAGGAAGAGTTTTATAAACACGCCGGTAAATCAGCTCCCATATCGCTTCTCGGCTTTCATATCATCAGTGAAAATGAGGATCTTGGCGAAATCCTGGAAGTGATAGAACAGCCGCACCAGATGCTTTGCAGGATTGACCTGGATGGTAAGGAAGCACTGCTGCCCGTGCACCCGGACAGCCTGGAGAAAATTGACAAAAAAAACCGCAGAATATATCTCGATCTACCCGAAGGATTGCTGGATATTTTCAGATAATCCGTAATTTCACTCCAAATTATCAGTCTACTCATCAGATAGATTATTATCTTCGTAGTCGGATTGTTATTCAGGTGTGCGTTGAAATTCTTTTTTTAATTATAAATCCTTTTGTATGAGTTTACGTTTAGGGGACACAGCCCCGAATTTCCAGGCTACTACAACAGCTGGCGACATCGATTTTTATCAGTTTCTCGGCGATGGATGGGGTGTATTGTTTTCCCATCCTGCAGATTATACTCCGGTTTGTACGACTGAATTAGGGAAGACCGCATTGCTGCAACAGGAATTTGCAAAAAGAAATGTGAAAGCACTTGCTGTCAGTGTCGATCCGCTCGATAAACATGAAGGCTGGGTAAAGGATATCAACGAAACACAGAACGTGAACGTTGAATTTCCGCTGATAGCCGATGAAGATAAAAAAGTGGCTACATTATACGATATGATCCATCCCAATGCATCTGCAACTGCCACAGTGCGCTCATTGTTTGTGATCGGCCCGGATAAGAAGATCAAATTAATGATCACTTATCCTGCCTCGACAGGCAGAAATTTCAATGAAGTGCTGCGTGTGATCGATTCGCTGCAGCTTACAGCCGACTACAGCGTGGCCACTCCTGCCGACTGGAAAGTGGGTGAAGACGTGATCGTGGTGCCTTCTATTTCTACGGAAGATGCGATCAAAAAATTTCCAAAGGGAGTAAAAGTGGTGAAACCCTACCTGAGATATACACCCCAGCCGAATATCGACTAAGAAGCATCAGGTTGTGAACTGATAAGGGCCGGCTTTTAAACAGCCGGCTTTTTTCTGTGCGCCAGGCATGTACTAAGAGCTATCAATGAAAAATACAGGCTCTCTTTTTCAATATCAACGATCTAATAATTTATTCAGGGCATTTTCCAATTGTGCTTTATCTGGCAGGTATAATTGGTACTTAGCTAATAGCACCTTATTGGTTATACTACTTGTTGCATATTCGACTAATATATGATTTTTAGATGCTCCTAGTAATATGCCAACAGGCTCATTGTCGCCATCTGACGCTTCTTCTTTCTTAAAATAATTAAGATATAAATTCATCTGACCAACATCGTTATGATCTATCTCTCCCCGTTTTAAATCTATAAGAATGAAGCACTTCAATATGCGATGATAAAATAATAAATCAAGCCGAAAATGTTTACCTCCAATACTCATGTGGTATTGCCTGGCGATAAAGGCAAAGCCCTTTCCAAGTTCTAGTAAAAATCGTTGCAGGTTATTAATGAGTTTCTCTTCCAACTCACTTTCTAAGTATTGATGTTGTTCCGGTATGTTTAAAAATTCCAGAACAAAAGGGTCTTTTAACAGGTCTTCAGGCAATTGTACTTCATGACCTTCATTGGCCAACTTCAAAACCCCTTCTTTGTCTGTACTTAAAGCCAGCCTATGGAAGAGCATACTTTTCATTTGCCGCTTCAATTCTCTTACGCTCCATTTCTCTTTTTCAGTTTGTTTAGTGTAGAAACTGATTTCCAGTTCAGAATCACACTTCAAAATCTCGTAGTAATGACTCCATGTCAATATGTGGGACAGTGTCCCACTATTTTGGAAATGAAGATATAGTTTCCTCATATACAACAGATTAGAGCGACCAAAACCTTTTCCATAAGCCTCGGTCAAATCCTTTGAAAGCCGATCGAATAGTTGGCTCCCGTATTCGGCTTTCTCGCTCCCCTGCTGTTCATATTCCACTATATATTGGCCTATTTGCCAATAAGTTTGCACCAGGATAGTATTTATTTGCTGTGCTGCTTTTTTCCTTCCCGCAGCTAACAAGTACCCAATGCCGGTAATTAGTTGTTCATAATCCTGTTTTTGTAGTTCCATTTGATATTATATGCTGTGGTAAATATATATCAAAACATACCTGCCAATTTCCCCAATTGTCTGGAAATGGTTCAAATTGGAAACAGTGGAAAAACCCAGCGACAAGGGTACGCAATCTTAATCCCTTACTCCTTACTCGATTTTCTGCTGTTTTTTCTCAGCTGCTGCAGCAATGCGCGCATGTCTTTGGGCATTTCTGCTTCCAGGCCGAATGATTTGCCGTGCATGTCTTTAAATGCCAGCCGGTGAGCATGCAGTGCCAGCCGGCTTACAATAGGCCGTTCTTCAAGCTCCGATTTGGAAAGGTTGTAATTTTTTTTAATGGACGATAAGAAAATGGGCGAGCCGTCGCCATATAATTCATCACAGGCAATGGGATGACCGAGAAACTGTGCGTGCACACGGATCTGGTGCGTTCGTCCTGTATGTATCCGGAATTCAACCAGTGAAAATTTTCCGAACTCTTCCTGCACTTTATAATCGGTTCTGGAAGGCTTGCCGCGTTTATGGATCAGCATCAGGGTTTGTTTTACGCTGTTCTGCGCAATCGGCTGATCGACTGTTCCTTCTTTATCGGTCAGTGATCCGCTTATAATTCCATAATAATATTTTTCAACGGATCTTTCTTCAAATGCCTGCGAGAAATATTTATGGGCGGCTTCTGTTTTGGCGAATAAAATAATGCCGCTCGTGTTTTTGTCGAGCCGGTGTACGGTGTATATTTCTTCGCGCACTTCTCTCAGTAAATTTTTTAAGGATATCTCGTCGCCGGCGCGGTCGGGGATACTTAATAATCCCGATGGTTTATTGAGTACGATAAAATCATCCGTTTCTGCGATTATTTCCGGTAGCTTCATTAATAGTATTATTTTTTCCGGGTGTAGGAGGCATTCATGAATTTTAATAAACGGATTTCTTTTTCCTGTAGAAATCTCCATTTACCTCGTTCGACATTTTTCTTGGTGAGATTAGCATACATAACCCGGTCGAGGTTACGGACATCGTAGCCGAGCTTTTCGAATATTCTCCTTACGATGCGATTCTTACCGCTGTGTATTTCTATGCCGATAATGGATTTATCTTTTGTGTCGGCGTATGCGAGCGAGTCGGGTGAGATAGGGCCGTCGTCGAGCGTGATGCCGCCGGACAATTCATCAAAATCTTTTTTGGCCAGCGGCCTGTCCAGTGTCACTTCATAAATTTTTCTTACCTCGTAGCTGGGATGTGAAAGTTTCTGCGCCAGTTCACCGTCGTTTGTAAGGATCAGTACGCCGGTCGTATTTCTGTCGAGGCGGCCCACCGGGTACACTCTTTCGGCGGTGGCGTTTTTCACGATGTCCATCACCGTTTTTCTTCCCTGCGGGTCGTCGGTGGTCGTAATATGATCTTTGGGTTTGTTGAGAAGAATATATACCAGGTTTTTGCTTGCGCTCACTTTTTTGCCCTGCACCCGGATATCGTCTTTTAACGTCACTTTAAAGCCGGGCTCCGTTATCGTTTGGCCATTTACTGATACCCTGCCGGATTTAACGAGGCCGGCGGCATCGCGCCTTGAACAGATACCCGCGTGCGCAACATATTTATTAAGCGGCATCAGGCTTTCTTCTTTTGGCGATGTATTCTTTACGGAAGATTTATTCGTATCCTGCGCAATGGGTTTAGCTGTTACGGCAGATTTTTGTTGACTGGTTGTGCCTGTGAATTTCTTCTGTTCTGCGGAAAAGTTTTTTGAAAGATTGGTTTTTTTGCCCGGCGCTCTTTTGGTGATCAGTTCATCCGCAGTTCTTTTGGTTACGGGAGAGATGCCTTTCGCTTTTAATTTCTGCTGGGCAAAATATTCTTTTGTCTCCTGTCTTACTTTTTTCTTTTCCTGGCGAATGCTTTCTTTCAGCTTGGCGCCTTTTTCATTCTTCTGGATGAAACGGTTGAAATTTCCTTTACTCATGCTATTGATTTGCTGTTTTACAACAGTAGGTGAATGGCAAAGATAGATGTTTTCATTTTATCACACCGAATGTACCGTTTTAAAACGTGCGGCATGTGGGTGAAAGCATCATCGGTTTCGCTATGGCCGGTTTTATTTTCGATTCGCAATAACAGCGTATGGCGAATGAATTTGACCGGGTGATTCATGAGGATTTTAAGACACTGAGCGCATCGGCGGCTCATACATTCCTGGGCATTGACCCCGCCAACCTTATTTCGCGGCAAAGAAAAATCCAACTAACAGTAGAACGGGAGACCGATTGGCTGTTTGAAGTGATAGATTATGAAAAGGGCAATTATTTATTGGATATCGAATGGCAGATGAGTAATGACAGTGGTATGTGTGACCGCATGCTACTGTATAATGCGCTGGGCAGGATTTCTTATGGATTACCCGTTCAGGGATTGGTAGTTTATGCCGGTATGGAAAAATTGAATATGCCGGTTGAAATTAGCGGATATGGTTTACACTATGAATATCGGGTAGTGGATATGAAAGATGCACATCCGGAGAGTTTTCTGCAATCGGATATTCCTGCAGAAATATTATTAGCTATCCTGGCAGGGAGGACAGCGCAGGAAGAGAAAAGGGATACCATCCGGAAAATATTATCTAAATTACGGTCGTTATTATATCGCGATGAACAGGAATTAAAAAGAAAGATCGCGCAGCTGGAGATCCTGGGAAAATTAAGAAACGTTCAACAAATCATTTTAGAGGAGGAACAAAATATGCCAATTGTTTACGATTTAAAAACAGACATCCGCTATCTGCAGGGTCGGGAAGAAGGTATTATCGCTTTTGTCAAATACCTGCTGCAGCATACCGACCATTCTGATGTAAAAATTGCAGAAATCGTCAGCGTGCCACTTGATTTTGTTCTGGAGGTTAAGAAAGAAAATTAGGTGAATAACTTTATATTTTGTGCCTGCACTCAAAACGGACAGCCCTGTCCTCGCCGCGGCATAAGTTGTGTTCATGTGCTTAATATGTCCTGGATTTTAAATTGAGTGAAACTGACACATCCTCGGCACCATTTATTTTATCCGGTAGCTTTTAGTGAATTCATGTGTATACGATCCGCCCCGTAAGGGCGACGACATCATGATTAATAATCAAACGAATGGATATGTATATGTATCTGATACGATTCCTACCAGAAGAATCTTTATATATGATTCTTTTATTGCTGACAACAAGAGAAAGTTTTTTGCAGCATGTGGGTGTTACATACCGAAATATACCAGATGGAGTTATTTTCTTTTTGATTATAAGGCCCAAATATTAAAGAAAAAAGAGAAAATCTCAGTCTGTTCTTTTTGTCTGAAAAATTTCTTATTAACAACTCCATCGATACCTCTGCTATCAGGCATTTTCAAAAGCTAACCTTAAACATTGATGAAATACAGGATCATCCACTCAACTATATTATTTATACTGATTCTGTAATAAGTTTCACTCATGAATCCGATTTTAACCATTTGAATAAAATGGATCTTAGAGAATCTTATTGATAAAATTATAAGGTTGAGCTATCTATGGACCCTATACAGATGACCTTTTCGGACATGAACCCAGCTACCATCGGGATTATAGAACCGATTGGTACGGATGGTTAATTTGGTTATAAATAAAAGCGCTAATAAAATGAAAAGCATGAACATCTATATTTGCCTGGCTTTGGCAACAATATGTTCCTCGCCAAGCTGCAAAAAAAATCCTTTTGAAGCTACTTATCCATAGCTTAAAATCTCTATGAATATGCTATCCTTTTTGTATCTCGGATGCACAAAATAACACCGGTACAGCATTACAGCTTCCGGCAATTAAAAAAACGGCAAGCCTTTCCGGGATAGCATAAGGGCATACATCTGTCCTGCTTCGCCCCTCTTCCCGGCATTCAGCGTGTATCATCCGTTCATCCTCCGTGTATCTTCCGTATGCGCACGAAGGATGCACGGAGGTTTAACAGATCATATACGGTAAATAGCAGAAACAAGCCTATATTAGAGTAAAACCAGTCTTATGGCAATCTCCGGCAATCCCCTGCTCGCCGGCGTGTCAGGCGCCCTCGGCAAACAACTGATCATTAAAAAATACTACGACAAAATCGTTCTCTCCGCAATGCCCGATATGAGTAAACGGGTGCTAAGCAAAAAACAGGAAGAGGCCAACCAACGCTTCGCCCTGGCCAACCACTATGCCGCGGGCATTTATCAATCGGAAGAGAAAAGAATGCAGGCGCGCATCCGGCTCAACCTGCCCGCTCATAAATCGCTGTACCATGCGCTGGTAAAAGAATTCCTGGACGCCGCCGTTAAAAGATGACGGAGATGCAGAAGTATTGAAAGGCATTAAAAGCAGGTAATATTACCACTGCCTCTGCTGGTCACGCAATATTCAAAAGTATTTATTCTTTTTCCTCTCCAGTGTCTTCAATGGCTTCATCCACTGCATTGGCCAGGATCACGGAAGTGACTTTCTTCAGCGGATTTTTATGATTTTCGCGGTAGGTATTTCTTCTTTCGATAATATCAAGGCATTCATATACGGCTGCCAGCAGCGATGAATGATCGGCTTTGTTTTTTCCCGCAATATCGAAAGCGGTTCCGTGATCGGGTGAAGTGCGCACCGCTGGCAGGCCCGCAGTGTAGTTCACCCCGTTTTCTTTTGCGAGGGATTTGAACGGAATGAGTCCCTGGTCGTGGTACATGGCCAGCACGGCATCGAATCGTTCATGATAGCCCCTTGCAAAAAATGCATCTGCACTGTAAGGTCCCATCACAAGGTAATTATGCTTTGCATCCTTAATGGTGGGCTTGATGATCTGTTCCTCTTCTTTCCCGATCAGCCCTTCGTCTCCCGCATGCGGGTTTAATCCGAGCACGGCAATTTTGGGTTTGTCTATCCCGAAATCCCTGATAAGCGAATGGTTGATGAGATTGAGCTTGGAAAGAATGGCCTCACGTGTAATCTTCTGCGCCACCTCTTTTACCGGCACATGTTCGGTCACCAATCCTACACGAAAATCACCTGCCACCATCAGCATCACTACGTCGTTAGCGCCGAATACATGTTTTAAGTATGGCGTATGGCCCGTGAAATTAAATTCTGCAGACTGCGTGTTATTCTTATGTATCGGTGCGGTCACCAGGCCCTGGATGCGATTGTCTTTCAGCGCTTCCACCGCAGCAACCAATGATTTGATCGCGTATTTTCCCCCGATCTCATTAAGCTGTCCGGGCGTTACGTTTATTTCTTCTTCCCAGCAGTTGACCACGTTGATCTGCCGCGGAACGGCGCGGGAAACCTCTTTTATGTTTTGGTAGTTGAACGGCAGATCAGGGGTGAATTTGCGATAGAAATTGATGAGTTTTCCCGAACCGAAAATTACCGGTGTACACAATTCCAGCAAGCGGTTGTCGGAAAATGTTTTGATGATCACTTCGGGTCCGATTCCATTGATATCGCCTATTGAAAATCCTATTACGGGCTTTTGATGCATAGAGTTGGTCTGAATATGAAGGGCAAAATTACGAAAGCACCCGCATACTCCGCAGGCGCATGTTTTAACCCCATGGTCCCTTTCTCCGCGAATCGCTGCACCGGCAGTAATCCGGAGCGTTCGGGAGATATTCGCAGATGTCTGCGGGAATCATACAGGATCGAGTACTTTTGCTTTTTATGTTGACACTTAAAAAGTCGCTGGGGCAGCATTTTCTTACCGACGAAACGGTCAGCCGGCGAATCGTGGAGGCGTTACGGGAGAATCCGTTTAAGAACCTGCTGGAAATAGGCCCGGGCGGCGGCGCCCTGACCAAATATCTCGTTCAAATTCCATCGATCAACCTGAAATGCATAGAAATCGACACGGAGAAAGTGGAGTATTTGGGCCGCGCCTTTCCCGTTTTACAGGATAAGATCATCCGGGCCGACATCCTGGAGGCCGCGAAACCTTTTGAGGAACCGTTTACCGTAGTGGGCAATTTCCCTTACAATATTTCCAGCCAGATTGTTTTTAAGATGCTCGACTGGAAAGATTCGGTACAGAATGTGATCGGGATGTTTCAGAAGGAAGTAGCCGAACGCATAGCCGCAAAGGAGGGGAGCAGGATTTACGGGGTGACCAGCGTGCTGGTGCAACGTTTTTTTAAGGTAGAGTATCTGTTTGAGGTAAGTGAACATGCGTTCAATCCTCCTCCAAAGGTGAAAAGCGCGGTGATCCGTATGTCGCCTCTTGAAAAGCCGGTTGAAATAAGGAATGAGCGCTCGTTTGGCGTGCTGGTGAAAACAGCCTTCAACCAGCGGAGAAAGACCCTTCGCAACGCTGTCCGGGCCCTATTCGAAGAAGAAGTAGTAAAAGAGGAATTGTTTAATAAAAGAGCCGAAGAACTGAGCGTGGAGCAATTTGCCGCACTCACTTTTCGCATGAAATGATTAAAATGGAAGGAACAAACAAGCAGCCGAAAGTGATGGTGACAGCGAAGGTTCACGAATATCTGCCGGCGCAACTAAAGCGCCGCGGTTTCGATGTGATCGTGAATAAAGACATCACCTACGACGAATTACTGGCGCAGATCCATGAAATAGAAGGCCTGATCGTTACGACCCGCTTAAAAATCGATCAGCATCTGCTCGAAAGGGCGCATCGTTTGAAATGGATCGGGAGACTCGGCAGCGGCATGGAGCTTATCGACACCCGGTACGCGGAAAGCAGGGGCATTAAATGTGTAAGCAGCCCGGAAGGAAACCGCAATGCGGTGGCCGAACACGAGCTGGGAATGCTGTTGAACCTGTTAAA
>JBGAJL010000103.1:0-15282 GCA_044224935.1 Flavitalea sp. | reverse complement strand
TGGCGAATATAAAGCGGCAATCAATTGTTTTAGTTCTGCATACCGGCAAGCAAAAAATTACAGGGCCGCTTTTATGTTGAGCTATTGCTATTATATGGGGCTTGGCACAGAAAAGAATTATGAATCGGCTGCTGCCTGGGCAAAACTCGCTGCCAATGATAATTATGCGCCCGCATTATACAGGCTGGGTACCTTATACAACGACGGGCTTGGCGTGAATCAAAGTAATTCCGATGCAGCTATTTATTTTAAAAAAGCATATGATATTATTTCGGGGAAGCCGGAAAGCAAAATAGATCCCTGGGAGGCATGGACGCTGGGCGTAATGGATAATTTCGGATACTATATTGCTAAGAATGAAGCAGAAGCCTTTCGATGGTATCAGAAGTCGGCTAATGAGGGTTGCGTAATAGCTCAGCATAATTTGGGGGTTCACTATCGCGATGGCATCGGCACTTACAAGAATTATACGGAGGCATTTAACTGGTTCTCAAAAGCGGCCAGGGCCGGTTTCCCGCTTTCGCAAAACGAAATGGGCGTTTGTTATCATGATGGTCATGGAGTTGCTACAGACCGGGTGACTGCTTTTAATTGGTATGTAAAAGCAGCAGTTCAGGGTCTCGCAGTTGCAGAACTTAACCTGGCTATTTGTTACGAAGATGGGGATGGTGTAGCAGCGAATTTATCCGAGGCAATAAAGTGGTACAGGCTGGCTGCGGCCCAGGGGGATACCGATGCCAGGGATGCGCTGAGAAGGTTGAACCAGTAGCAAAGGAAAACCCGGTAGCTGGTGATTAAGAAACAAAAACAGGATAAAACAATTCATGCCAATTCTTGTACATCTGGCCGATGAAAGAGATGCCCAAAGAATATTAAAGAATGGCATCAAACCGGGTAAATACAGAAGCGGCATATACTGCATGCCGGTGCTTCCCGATTTTTATATTACTCACCAATGGTTGCGGGAACTTAAACGAAACGGAGTTAAAACGTATATAGGCGTGTATTTCAGGGTTCCGTCTTCTCAAATGGTTTTTGCGGGGAAATACAACGAAGAACATAAATATATTACACTTGGACAGGCCATCGGAGAAATTATGCATATGCATGATCCATTGGGATATGAATTGATCATTGACCGGAAAATAGAACCCGCTGAAATCAGTAAGATCAGAACTCTGCCCCAAACAATCGGGTGGCGGTATAAGCCCGGTTCAAAAGGAACAAAACCCTGTACCTGTGATTATTGTATTAAGAGCTCGATAAAGGCCAATCAGATTCGAAAAAGGCTTGGATAGACGATAGCGCTTAAAGTGGGCCGCCCGGCTAGTGAACATTTCCCTGTTCGCCATCCCGCAAAAAACGCCTGATCATTCTTTTGATTGCGCCCCTCGATTTGCTATTGGCCATGCGCTTTGTCCAAAGACTGTCTTTGCGCAAATGCTTTGCAGGATATGTTTTGCCAAATTTTTTAAACCAGTCCATCGAGATAAAATTAATAATTGCAAATCATGCCCTGGAAAAATCCATCACGCATCTCCATCCAAATGTTTCAGAAATTACCGGCAGTAACAGCGTTGACGAAGTGGCCGATTACTCCAGCCTCTTCAAACGGAAGAGCAATTGCTGAATGGCTTCCTGGCCATCGTCTATAATAGACTGGGAGAATGATTCGGGAAATAATTGTTTTCTCCTGTCTTCAACGGATTTATAAAAGCCTTCTATATGTTTGATATAATCTTTCGGCCTTGAAGTTTCGGGTATTACCACGTCAAGCGTTCCTGTCAGTGCAAATGTCGTTTCCACCAGGCGGTCCGTAATTTCAACAAGTGAATCGATGGCCTGATCCAGCGAAATATGCGCTTCATAACTGCCTTTGCCTGTGATAGACCAATGAATTAATTTCAATGAGCCGCGAAAAGAGATGAACTCTCCCAGGAATGCGGCTATTTTGTCTTTGCTTTCTTTGGTAGTTGCCATAATTGTGAAATTTAGCTGTTAGTAAAATTATCGAAATCTGTCCATTATTTGAATAATTTCATGTTTCTAAAAATAGTATCAGATGTTAATAGACCATGTAATTGAAACCATTGCGCATACACGCACACATTTTCTTGAACTGACGGCTAATTGCTCACCGGAAGAGCTGAACGCTATTCCGAAAGGCTTTGGCAATAACCTGATCTGGAACCTTGGCCATGTAATCGCCAGCCAGCAAACGCTTTGTTATACCTTATCAAATCTTGAGCCACGGGTAGATAAGAATCATATCGAATTGTATAAGCCCGGCACTGCGCCGAACGGTTTTGTGAATGTAGCGGAGATTGAAAGAATCAGGACGCTCGCTAAAACGACTATCGGCCAGCTTTCGGAAGACTATCATGCCGGTATATTTCAAACCTACCAGGGGCGGCAAACACGGTATGGCGTGCTATTAAGTAATATCGATGAGGCCATTGCCTATCTTTCCACACATGAAACCCTGCATTTCGGTTATGCCAAGGCGATGCTCAGCGTGTTGAGAAACTGACCCATCGCCGGCTGGTGCAAACGCTTATCTTCGCCCTCCTGAAACATTAATTATGCGCTTATCTCCACATCCGTTCGCGCCCGGTTTCGAATTTGCCCGGCGGCTCGATGAACAAAATGAATTGAAATCATTCAGAGACCGCTTTCTTATCCCCGAAAAAGAGGGTGCACAACAGATCTATTTCCTTGGCAACTCATTGGGCCTGCAGCCGAAATCGGCCAGAGCCGCGGTGCTGCAGGTGATGGACCAATGGGCGGAATATGGCGTGGAGGCCTTCAGCCATGGAGTGATTCCCTGGATGAACTATCATGAATTGTTGAGACAACCACTAAGCAGGATTGTCGGTGCACTACCGCATGAACTTGTGGTGATGAACCAGCTAAGCGTGAACCTGCACCTGATGATGTCGACTTTTTACCGCCCATCGGGAAAAAGAAATAAAATTATCTGTGAAGCAAAAGCGTTTCCCAGCGATCAGTATGTGTTGGAAACACAGGCGCGTCATCACGGGCTCGATCCCGAAACGACGATCATAGAAGTAAAACCCCGCGAGGGAGAATTTTGCATCCACACAGCGGATATTTTGGATGCTATCGAAACGCACAAAGATGAACTGGCGCTATTGCTGTGGGGCGGCGTGAACTACTATACGGGCCAGGTATTTGATATTCCCGCCATAACCAATGCGGTGCACGAGGCCGGGGCCATCGCCGGATTCGACCTGGCACATGCGGCGGGAAATATCGAATTGAAATTGCACGACTGGGATATCGACTTCGCCTGCTGGTGTAATTATAAATATCTGAATTCGGGTCCCACAACGATCGCTGGGGTATTTATTCACGAAAAGCATCATAATAACAAATCGCTCAACAGGCTCGCGGGATGGTGGGGATATGAAAAAGCCACGCGCTTTAATATGGAGAAAGGATTTAAACCCGAAGCCGGCGCTGAAGGGTGGCAGCTCAGCGCACCCGCTATGATGTTATGCGCGGCCCATAAAGCCTCGCTGGAAATTTTCGAAGAAGCCGGGATGTCCGAATTGGCCGCCACAGGAAAAAGGCTTGCCGATTATTTGATTTATCTGCTTACGCAATTTCAGGACGATCATTTTCAGATCATCACACCCGCTGAACATGGCTGCCAGGTTTCTATGCTGTTTAACAGGAATGGCAAGGCGGTTTATGACCAACTGGCAAAGCACCGGATATTTGCCGACTGGCGCGAGCCCGGGGTGATCCGCATTGCACCGGTACCCCTGTATAATACTTTTTCCGAAGTATGGCAGTTTGCCAATGTGCTGAAAACTGTTTTAAAAGAGTAATTTTGATAATACGACAAAAATTCCTAAATTTGGTGAAAATGTCGCTATGATTTCGAAGAAGCCCGTGGCCGTTGTTACCAGCCCTTACGGGATAATTTACTGGTTAGGAGGGAAGCAGAAGGATCTGAACCCGCTTCAATCGGATTTTGATATTATCCGGGCGGCGGTAACCGGTATTGCCAGATCATCGCTCGAAGGATTGGCCAGCCGCCTCGGTATTTCAAAAAAAATGCTGGCGGAAGATATCTTCGATATGTCGGTTAAGACCCTCGAAAGAAAGGCCCCGCAGGAAAAGCTCGACAAAAAAATTTCCTCCCACGCCCTGGAGATAGCGAAACTGATGCAGCATGCATATGAGGTTTTTGAAGATGAAGACCGGGTCAGGCATTGGATCAGCACGAAAAACAAGGCGCTCAATAATAAAACACCACTTCAGCTATTCGATACATTAACGGGCCTCGGTATGGTTTCCGATATTCTCACACGAATTGAAGAAGGCGTTTATTCATGACCGTATACCGTATTGTAAAATCCAGGGTCCGCATTAACGACCTGAGTGGAACGGGCGCTTTTCGTGCGGGCGGTCGCTGGAACAGCAAGGGTACCTACCTGCTGTACGCCAGTGAAAACAGCTCCCTTGCTTATTTGGAGAGTCTTGTGCATTTTTCCGCTTCCGACTTTCCTCCCCATTTGTATATTGTGCACCTGGCAATAGACGATAGCGCTCCCATCCACCTGCTTCCTGATGGGCAATATCCCGGAGGGTGGATGAATATCGGTTCGGCAGCAGCTAAGAAAAAAGGAGATCAGTTGATAAACGGGCGGCAGTGGCTCGCCGTGAAGGTCAGGTCGGCTATCAACACCGAAGAATATAATTATTTGATTAACCCCTTGTTTCCGGGCTTCAGCGGCTTCGTTAAAGTGGTCTCCTCAACGCTTATCAAGACCGATGAACGGCTGATCGGGTAATTTATACCGACACATTAAATTCTCTCAACGCATCGTTCAGGCTCGTCTTCAGATCGGTGCTGGGCTTGCGCTGACCGATGATCAGTGCACAACTCACCGAATATTCGCCCGCAGGAAATTTCTTTGTATAAGAACCGGGGATAACCACGCTTCTCGCTGGTATGCGGCCCTTATATTCTACCGGTTCGCTACCGCTTACATCGATGATCTTGGTGCTTTTGGTGAGCACCACATTAGCGCCGAGTACGGCTTCCTTTTCTATTAATACCCCTTCTACCACGATGCACCTGCTTCCGATAAAGCAACCGTCTTCAATGATTACGGGACTGGCCTGTACGGGCTCCAATACGCCTCCAATGCCCACGCCACCGCTCAGGTGCACTCCTTTGCCGATCTGTGCGCAACTGCCTACCGTGGCCCAGGTATCCACCATCGTCCCTTCGTCTACATAGGCCCCGATGTTCACGTAGGAAGGCATTAGCACCACATTCTTTCCAATAAAGGCGCCATAACGGGCCACTGCATGCGGTACGGCACGTACGCCCAATTCTTTGTAGTTCGATTTAAGCAGCATTTTATCATAGAACTCGAAAGGCTCGAGGGTCCAGGTCTGCATCGGCTGAACGGCAAAATATAAGAGGATGGCCTGCTTTACCCATTCGTTCACCACCCAGTTTTCCCCGTCTTTTGAAGCCACGCGCAGCCTTCCTTTATCGAGTTCTTCCACGATGGTTCTGATTTCTTCCCTGTATTGTTGTTCCTTGAGCAGTTCCCGGTTGTCCCAGGCAGCAGCTACCAATTGTTGCCGTTCCATGAAAAAATTTTTGCAAACATAAGTCATCCGCAGATGACTTATGTTTGCGGCGATGAGCAATTTTGAAGCGGATATCGAACGATCCCTGGAAGCGCTGCGAAGCGGGGGCACCCTCTTATATCCCACCGATACGATCTGGGGCCTGGGATGTGACGCCACCAATGCGGACGCGGTTCAGCAGATTTTCGAAATAAAAAAAAGACCCGCGGAAAAGTCGATGATCGTGCTTGTTGCCGATCCGAAAGATATTCTGAAATATATCGCCAGCCCCGATCCGGCCGTATTCGATTTTATCAAAGCCCTGACCAGACCGACCACGATAATTTATGACGGCGCTATTGGCCTGGCGGCTAACCTCGTGCAGCACGACGGAACGATTGCCATACGGGTGGTGAAAGAAAAATTTTGTTATCACTTGTTGAAACGTTTCCGTAAGCCGATTGTTTCCACGTCTGCCAATTTCTCCGGGACGGCTTCACCGAAAATATTTAAAGAAATAGACAGCGGAATAAAAAAGGCAGTGGACTATGTGGTGAATTACCGGCAGGAGGATGAATCCATTGCGGCACCCTCCGCTGTAATAAAATGGAATAAAAATGGAACACAGACCGTGATCCGGCCATAACTATCCCGAATGGCATTGAAAATTCTGATCATACAAACAGCTTTTATCGGTGACGTGGTTCTCGCCACTTCACTGGTAGAAAATATTCATGCAGAATATCCTGATGCACGGATCGATTTCCTGGTAAGAAAAGGTAATGAGGGATTATTGGATAATCACCCGCTGATCACCCGGGTATTACTATGGGATAAAAAGAAAAATAAGATCCGAAATCTTTTCCGCCTCCTTTCGGTTATCCGGTCGAACAGATATGATAAGGTGATCAACGTGCAGCGCTATGGCGCCACGGGCGTGCTGACAGCTTTTTCCGGAGCAAAGGAGAGGACCGGGTTTGATAAAAACCCTCTCGGATTTTTATTTACCCATAAAATAAAGCACGAGTTTGGCAATGATAAAAAAATGATTCACGAAATAGAGAGAAACCACCAGCTGATCCGTCACTTTATAAAACAGCCGGTAAAAAAACCGAAACTTTATCCTTCGGAGGCAGATGAATTATCTATTCAGAACTATACGGGGAAGGCTTTTATTACTATCTCCCCGTCATCCGTATGGTTCACTAAACAATATCCGCCGCAGAAATGGGCTGCATTTATCGATAAATTATCACATCATTATACCGTTTACCTTCTGGGAGGAATAAACGACCGTTCACTTACCGAAGGGCTGATCCAGATGACAGGCTCCGAAGCGCCGGTAAATCTCTGTGGCGAATTGAGTTTTTTACAGTCGGCCGCATTGATGAAACATGCAATCATGAATTATGTAAACGATTCAGGGCCTATGCATTTTGCTTCTGCTGTAAACGCGCCGGTGGCTGTTGTCTATTGCTCCACCGTTCCGGCATTCGGCTACGGGCCATTGTCTGATATCCGCTTTGTTATCGAGCGGGAGGGCTCCTTATACTGCCGGCCCTGCGGACTGCATGGTTATTCGTCCTGTCCCGAAGGGCATTTTAAATGTGCGCTGGAAATTAAAGATGAACAATTGCTCAGGTGTCTCGACTAGATTTTACATGTACACTATTTTTGTGCTTTGCAAATCCTTTGCCTCTTTGCGTGAAACCTTGATTACCTTTGCACTCCATGGAAATTCACTGCACCGAAAAAGAATTATTTGTTTTTCATAAAATCGCTCATGCAGCGCAGGAGATCGGCATTTCCTGCTATATTATCGGTGGGTTTGTGCGTGATAAACTGCTCGACAGGAAAACGAAAGATGCGGACATCGTTTGCGTGGGTGATGGTATAGAACTGGCGCATGCCGTAGCGAAATTATTCAGCCCATCCCCCAAAGTCGCTTTCTTTAAAACTTTTGGTACCGCGCAGCTAAAGGTAGATGAATGGGAAATTGAATTTGTAGGAGCGCGCAGGGAAAGTTATGCATTCCACAGCCGCAAGCCCGAAGTGCAGCCCGGAACGATAGAAGACGATCAATTGAGAAGAGACTTCACGATCAACGCCCTGGCCATAAGCCTGAATAAAGATGATTTTGGTAAACTGATCGATCCTTTTAACGGCATCAGCGACTTGCATGATAAAATAATTAAGACACCACTTGACCCGGCTGCTACTTTCAGTGACGATCCGCTGCGGATGCTTCGTGCGATCCGTTTTGCCTCGCAACTCGATTTTGAAATTGCTTCGCCAACTTTCCAGGCCATAAAGGAAAACGCCGGGCGCATAAAAATTATTTCGCAGGAACGTATTACCAGCGAATTAAATAAAATATTACTGAGCAAAAAGCCCTCGAAAGGTTTTGACCTTCTTTATAAAAGTGGCTTATTGCATCTCATCTTCCCGAAGATGACTGACCTGGCAGGTGCGGAATATATCGATGGTCACGGTCACAAGGATAATTTTTATCACACATTGCAGGTGATCGATAATATTGCCGTTCATACGCATGATCTCTGGCTGCGCTGGGCGGCCTTATTACACGATATCGGCAAGCCGGCAACAAAGAAATTCGAGACCGGCCATGGCTGGACCTTTCACGGGCATGAAGTGGTAGGCGGGCGAATGGTTCCCAAATTATTTGCTGCCTTAAAGCTTCCGCAGAATGAAAAAATGCGACTGGTTAAAAAGCTGGTCGAATTGCACCTGCGGCCTATCAGCCTCACTAAAGAAAATATCACTGATTCGGCAATAAGACGGTTACTGTTCGATGCAGGCGACGATATTGATGCGCTGATGATGCTTTGCCGCGCTGATATCACCTCGAAAAACAAAATGAAAGTGCGCCGCTTCCTGGACAATTTTGATTTTGTAGAGCAGCGGCTGAAAGAAGTGGAAGAGAGCGACCGCATCCGCAACTGGCAGCCGCCCATTTCAGGAGAGATGATTATGGAAATATTCGGCCTGCCGCCGGGAAGGGAAGTGGGTGTTTTGAAAAATACGATCAGGGAGGCGATCCTTGATGGTGAAATAGCTAACAATTATGAAGCTGCATATAATCTTCTGCTAAAAAAAGCCGCGGAAATGAACATGCAACCTGTAAAACAGGTATAATACCTCAGGCGGATGACGTGTTGATTTTATCCTTCGTTAAAATCAGCTCGTATACCGGTTCACCGGCTCCGGGGCAACCTAAAATTGCTTATTTTTGAAACATACACATTACGAAAGCACATGGCCGTATTAAAGTTTAGAATTTATTTTGAAGAAGATGACAGTATCTACCGGGATGTGGTGATAAAGCACACCCAGACGTTTACCGACCTGCATCTGGCGATTTTAAAAGCCTATGAATTTGATTCGAAGCACCAGGCCACTTTTTACCGCAGCAACGACAACTGGCAACGGGGCCGCGAAATCAGCCTCGAAAAATATAACCGGTCTTATAAAGTGCCACCCCTGCTGATGTCCGAAACATCAATCGGATCAGAAATCCGGGATCCTAATCAGAAGTTTATCTACGTATATGATTTTACTAAAAACTGGTCTTTCCTCGTTGAGTTGATCAACGTAACCAAAGAGGAAAGCTCCAGGCTTAGTTACCCTGCTATAGTGAAAAACGAAGGCATAGGGCCTTCGCAATATGGGGTAAAGGGCCTGGTTGGCGATAAGCTGACCGAAGTAGAGGAAAAATATGATCTTTCTAAAACGGCCGAGGGGTTTGGTTTGGAAGGTGGCGATAACGAGGACCCCGGTGAAGAAGAAGCTGCGGATGATAAGGGTGAAGACGTGTGACCCGTAAAAAAGTTATACTGATTACCGGCCCGACGGCCTCTGGCAAAACGGCGCTGGCCGTTTCCCTTGCTCAAAAATTAAATACCAGTATTATCTCGGCCGATTCACGGCAATGTTTTGTTGAAATGAATATCGGCGTGGCTAAACCTTCCCGCCAGGAACTGAACGCTGTTAAGCATTATTTTATCAACTCGCATTCCATTCATGATCACGTTAATGCAGGCACCTTTGAAAGTTATGCCCTGAAAGCGGCAAACGGGATTTTTGAAAGTAATGATTCGCTGGTGATGGCTGGAGGCACCGGGTTGTACATCAGGGCCTTCTGCGAAGGACTCGACGATATTCCCGCCGTCTCCGGTGGGATAAGAGAAGAAATTATTGATGAGTATAAACAGAAAGGATTGGAGTGGCTGCAAAATCAGGTGGCGGTTCACGATCCGGAATATTTTAAAACCGGTGAGATCCGGAATCCGCAACGGTTGATGCGCGTATTGGAAGTAAAATTGTCCACCGGTCACCCGATCAGATCCTTTCAACAAAAAAACTCCGTAAAAAGAGATTTCGATATAATAAAATATGCCCTTGAAGTTCCACGCCCCGAATTGAATAATACCATCAATAAAAGAGTGGACCACATGATGGAATTGGGATTGGAAGAAGAAGTGCGCTCTCTGGTTCCCTTCAAAGAATTAAACGCGCTGCAGACCGTTGGCTATTCCGAACTGTTCGAATATTTTGAGGGCGTTATTTCCCGGGAGACCGCTGTAGAACGGATAAAAATAAATACCCGTCACTATGCCAAACGGCAGATGACCTGGTTTAAAAAAGATCCCGGAATACGATGGATCAGAAAAGAGAGTGAGATTATTCTTTAAAATTATCCTGTTATCGCAGTGGATTTTTTTAAAATTTTACACCGAATGTCAGCAATACCCTGGAATTGGAATTGCGTATGTCCGCAAACGTATTGGCCTTATCAGCCAGGCGGTAAGGGAAATCGGTGTCTTTGTTCAGGTTATGCACATAGGTAAGATCTACAAATATCCCATGATCCCTGTAGCCCAGGCCACCGCTTACATTCATTTTACTGGCTTTTAATGCCGGGTCGCTGTAAGGGTTGCCATAATAAGCGAATCCCAGCCGCCCCATAATCGTATTGAATTTTAATTCACCACCTATGCGCATGTTTAATGCGCCCTTGTACGCTGCTTTCACCACGTCATTTACTCCTTCATAATAGCTTTCATCATCTTCGCCGTTAGCGGAATGAAATCGCGATGAGCCGTACGTAACATATTCAACATCGGCAGTGATAAATCCTTTTTGTTGTTTCACGTCTTCCACCTGCCCGAAAATATAGGAACCACTTACCAGGAATTTCCACGGGGTGAAGAAATCATATTTATAAACAGGAATGTCTGCGCCATTTTGGGTATAGATAGAATCGGCGTTGGCAAAAACAATGGGCCCTGTTGTCAGGTAATTTTCCAGGTCATTTTCCATCCGGCCCGTTGTCTTTTCCGACAGCGCATAAATGGAAGGTGTATTAATGGAAATGCCGGTCCTGAAATTTTCAGCGGGTTTAAATATCACCCCTAATTTCAGGTTCAGGCCCACGCCGGAAGCTTTATAATCTTCGCGGTAAGTGGAATAATTGAAATTATTGTCGTGGTCCCCGGAAAGATCGCTTTCCGTGAACGTTGCGGTTCTTTTGAAATTAACGATGGGCAGACCGATACTGCCACCAATGTAAAATTTATCATTGTAATTGGCCGCATAACCAAACGCGACTTCTGTGATGCCGCCTTTTGTGATCACGTCTTTTTCCTGTAATAATTTCGCATTCGTGTTGTTCAATATGGCATCGCGTTCCGGCATCCCCGCCACTTCCACTCCCTGGCTGGTAGTCAACGTATCGATCAGGTAAGTGTATGCCGCCAGTTTGGTTGCAAAATTCAGCGGGGCGCTATACATAGGATCACTAAAGCTCACGCCCGACCGTGCAAATTCTTCGGCATACTGTTCCGAATAAGAGCTGAAATCGTTTTGTCCCTTGTAGTAAATGCGTCCGTTGAAATCGGCGACGCGGTTAATGGCTATGCTTCCCGTAGTATTTTTCCACATTGGATTACGGTAGTTGGGCTGCGACCATACAAAGCCCGTTGTACCGATATTGAATTTCGACATCGATTCGGCCGTTGAACGGGAACCGAGATAGTTACTTTTTTCATTCAGAAAAGAAAAGCCCGGGGTGAACACAAATTCCCCCGTTTTATAAAAACCTAATCCTGCAGGGTTTACAAACAGGGAAGATATATCCCCGCCCAATGATCCTGCGGCGCCTCCAATGGCCTGGTTGCGCGCTGTACCCCACTGCGGATTAAATGTCATTCGTAACGCATCTTCGGGAACTTGTGCTGATATACGCTGTGCAAAAAGAAGCACAGGGAACAGGTATAAGATTTTTTTCATGCTATTGGTTAAAGTCCTGCCTTACCTGCGGACCGGCCTGCTGCCCGCCGCGCCGCCACCACTGTTGCCTCCGGAATAGCCACCGCTATTGCTGCCACCGGAATAGTTCGAACTACGTGAAGGGGTGTAAGAATTATTCGAAGGCGTATAACTTCTTACCGGTCTGTTGTTGTCATAAGACCTGTTATATCCTCCGTTATAATTGTTATTTGAATTGTTATTATTTGAATAATTATTTCGCCTGTTATTGCCACTGTTCCTGTTGCTGCCGCTGTTATTGTAGTACACGCGGCTCGGCGCATTAGCCGGCGCAACATATCCATTATAATTCGGACGGGCTGAACTGCGGGTGTTGGCGCTATAGTTCCGGTTGTTATATCCTCCAAGATTAAAGTTCCTCACCGTGGTATACCCTGCCGGATTCAATTTGGGATTTACAACAATGGAATTATAGAAATAAGGATTGTAAACGCTGTTCCAGTTATAGAAATTATTAAAATAGCCATACCCGAAGCCGCCGTAACCCAGTCCGAGGCCGAAGCTGTAATAGGGATCATAGAACCCGGTGCCATAACCAAGGCCAAATCCCGGTGAATAGGCGTAGGGATAATAGCCGAAACCATAACCACCCAGGCCCCCGTATGCAAAATCGTTGTATGGGCTGTAGTAATTGTAATCGTCGAACACGCTCCATCTCGAACGGTTTCTTACGCGCATCATCAGCCAGCGGTCGTCGGAACTGGCATAATCATCGTACCCGCTGTAAGACTGATTATACCGCCCGTCATTGCGGTTGCTGTTGGCCTGAACGTAATCATCGCTGCCGGCATTTCCGCCGCGCGCCACACTGGGCGACGAAACAAAATAGGTGTCGTCCGGTGTTTGCACCCCTCTGTAGGCAGAGCAGCTGGTGAAAAGAATTGCGGCGACAAATGCACCTATAAAAAATGTCTTCATGGCAATGTTTTTAGTGTTATGGACGAACTCATTACTTTTGCGCTCACCCATTGCTAAAAGTACGACATAAAGACACGATAAAAAAGAAAAGCATTGCACCGTGTTTGTTAAAAAGAAAAAAATAACTGACTGATGAGCAAGGAAATAACTTCTAAAGACAAGGATTATGCCCAGTGGTATAACGACCTGGTAATAAAAGGCGACCTGGCCGACTATTCCGCCGTTCGCGGATGTATGGTGATAAAACCTTATGGGTTCGGACTTTGGGAGAACATGCGCGACGCGCTCGACCGCATGTTTAAGGAAACCGGCCATGTAAACGCCTATTTTCCCCTGTTCATACCCAAAAGTTTTCTCAGTAAGGAGGCGGCCCATGTGGAAGGATTTGCCAAGGAATGCGCAGTAGTGACCCATTACCGTTTGAAAAACGACCCGGAGGGCCAGGGCGTGATCGTTGATCCCGAGGCAAAGCTGGAGGAGGAGTTGATTGTTCGTCCAACCAGCGAAACCATTATCTGGAACACGTATAAAACCTGGATACAATCCTACCGCGACCTGCCGCTGCTCATTAACCAGTGGGCCAACGTAGTTCGCTGGGAGATGCGCACCCGCCTGTTCCTGCGAACCACGGAATTTTTATGGCAGGAAGGACATACCGCCCATGCCACCCGCGAAGAAGCCATTGAAGAAACAACCAAAATGCTCGATGTTTACGCCGATTTTGTGGAAAACTGGATGGCGCTTCCTGTGATCAAAGGAGTAAAAACGCCCAGCGAGCGGTTTGCCGGTGCGGAAGACACCTATTGCATCGAGGCATTGATGCAGGACGGAAAAGCCCTGCAGGCTGGCACTTCGCATTTTCTCGGCCAGAATTTCGCGAAAGCGTTTGATGTAACATTTGCCGATAAAAATAACAAGCTGGATCATGTGTGGGCCTCTTCATGGGGAGTGAGCACGAGACTGGTCGGCGCCCTGGTAATGGCCCACAGTGATGACGAGGGGCTGGTTCTTCCTCCTAAAATAGCTCCGCTCCAGGTAGTGATCGTTCCGATCTATAAAGGCGAAGAACAAAAGGCTGAAATCGATGCGAAACTGTCCGGGCTGGAAAAGGAACTGAAAGCCAAAGGGATCCGTGTTAAATATGACAACAGTGATAACCAGCGCCCGGGTTGGAAATTTGCGCAATACGAATTGAAAGGGGTTCCGGTCCGCGTAGCTGTGGGAGCGCGCGATATTCAGCATAACAGCGCCGAAATCGCCCGGCGCGACACGAGAGTGAAAAGCACGGTTTCAATGGATGGGCTCGCCGAAACTATTTTTTCGCTTCTCGATGAAATTCAACAGGCGATGTTTCAGAAAGCGTTATCTTACAGAAACGGGAACATCACAAGGGCAGATACCTGGGATGAGTTTGTGAAGATTCTGGAAACGAAAGGCGGATTTATCTCTGCACATTGGGATGGCACGGCAGAGACCGAAGAAATAATCAAGGAAAAAACGAAAGCCACCATCCGTTGCATTCCATTGAATAATCCGCAGGAAGAAGGCAGATGCGTGCTCACCGGCAAACCAAGTTCACAGAGAGTGTTGTTTGCGATGGCGTATTGAATTTTTTTTAATAAATATTCATCAACCTGAACCATGGACCAGCAGAACACCAGCCTGTTTGATCTTCAGATCGATCAGCAAAGCATCAGCTATCTCGCAGAGGGCGCGAAATGGGCCCGTTTTATTGCTATCATAGGATTTGTTTTTTGCGGCCTGATGGTACTGGCGGCATTTTCCGTCGGCGCCATTATGAGCATGATGTCGAACACAATGGGTGATGTTAATGGTATGTCGGCCATGGGCACAGGCTTCTTTACCTTTTTCTACCTCGTTTTCGCGGCAATCGGAGTAATTCCCTGTTTGTATTTGTATCGTTTCGGTTCACGCATGCAGGAAGCGATCCGGGAAAATCAGCAGGAAGTATTGAATACTTCCTTTAATAACCTGAAAAGATATTTCAAGTTTATCGGCATCCTCTGCATTGTCGTCCTGGCGATGTATGCGGTGGCAATAATCGGCGCGATTATATTCAGTGTATTCGCGATGAGATAGAAAACAGTGGTTATTTATTTAGAAGCATAATAATTATAGTCCAGCATCAGCGTCTCGAGAAAATCAATTGGATAATCGTCCGATTCTATTCCCGTTCTTGATTTTATTCTGTCTGCTATTCTCGCCGCAAGCTCATAATTATTTTTCTTTTTTGTGGTGTCAATAACGCTTTTCAGTGTATTTATATCCCGGTCACTTAACTGCATCACCTGTGGATACCGCGGCTTATAATTTTCGCTCAGCTCGGCAAAAACGGTGTCTTCCCAGGACGCTGCTTTTTTCAGATCGATCAATATGGTG
>JBGAJL010000102.1:0-16303 GCA_044224935.1 Flavitalea sp. | reverse complement strand
GTAAAAGAAGAAAGGGAATGTGCAAAAGGAACGCCGTCGATCACATACAAAGGATCAGAGGCCGCACCCAATGAGCTCTTGCCGCGTATCAATACGCTTACCGGTGCTCCCGACAAACCATTGGTTTGCGTGATTTGTACGCCCGGCAGCCTTCCGCCCAGCGCCAGCAAGGGATTGTCTACCGGTTGGCTGCGGATATCTTCACCTTTCATTTTGGCAACGGTGCCTGTATTTGTTCTTACAGTTGTGGTGCCATAAGCTATTATCTGCACTTCATCCAGCTTGGAAGAAGAGCGAAAAAGAGTGATTACCAATCCTTCCGTTTGGCTGCTTGCAACTATAGGACGGGCGGGCCGGTTATTGTTATTTGCATTGACATTTTCAACATTTGCTCCTGGCGATGCAGGTTGCTGGCCGGAAGGCTCTACAACAGCGGTTCTATCGGATGTCAGCCGAATGTAAACGGGAGAAAAGCTGACTGAACTGATTATAAGTACATCGCCGATATTAGCATTTATTGTAAAAGAACCATCTGCTTTAGTGGACACGCCGGTTTTGGTTCCTTTGATCACTACGTTGGCGCCTAAAATTGCCTCGCCATCCTCATTGCGAACAACACCCCGGATGGGCGTTGACAGCAGGCTCAGCAAAATGCTGTTTTCAGTAACTCCATTAGGTTGCCGGCCGGAAGAGCCTGCAACGGGAGGGTATGGAAAAACCAATATACTCTTACCATCTATGGAATATTTAAGCGGCTGCGCTTTAAAAATTTCATTTAAAAAAGTTTCCAAAGGCATGTCGGAAGCGGAAATGGTGACAGGCCTTGAAATTTTAAATACAGGCCCCCCATAAAGAAAAACGAAACCAGTCTGCTTCTCCACTGATAGAAAAATAGATTTCAAGGGAGCTTTTTCCGCAGAAAAAGTAACATTCTGTGATAAGCCTCTGGCGCATACATTAAGAAAGCCAGCAGTTAATAAAACAAATGTTAAGTTCATCGCAACTAAAACATTTTTAACCGTGCGATGCCATCGCGCTTTACGCGACGTCATAACTGACAGGGTTTTGGTTACTCTCCCATCCCAATTCATAGCAGGGAGATGGTTGGTGGTCAAAAGATACCCCAACGGCGAACAAATTTTCATACTTTCGCAGTGTTTGGTGAATAAATGATGTCCCTCACGGACCTTTAATTTTTATTACCCAGACATCCGGCCGGCGATGTTGGCGCATTGCTGGCTTTTTGTTTGTGAGTAACCGTATACCGGATTTATTTTTAATGATTTTTTTAAAGAACTACCAACGTATTCTCTTCCAACCTGAACTTTAGTCCGATTTCTCTTAAAAATTCCAATACTTTGGATAAGCTGACATTACGGTACATTTTTCCTTCAATAATAATATCAGACACCTGACCCTCGTATCGAACTTTAATATCATACCATCTTGCCAGTTGATTCATAACCTCGCGCACGCTTAACCCATTAAAGTTAAAAAGGCCATTTCTCCATGCGAGCGCCTGGGTAAGGTCGGCATCAGGCTTTACGATAATACCTGAAGCATCACCTGGCTGCCGGTGAGAAGACATGGCAACAGCGATTGTGCCAAGCGGCTGAACCGCCTGCTGACCCGGTTTGAGAATAACCCCATCTGTTGCTGTTTTAGGTTGCCGTCCGGTACCCGGCGAAACGTTCTCATCAGCTTTGCCAGTCACTGTTGCAACGGCGGTTGTATGAAGAGACGAAACTTTCACACTGCCTGAAATCAACGTTGTTGAAATCTTACCATCATCACCATAAGAATTAATATTAAAGTCTGTACCTAAAACCTCAACCGCACACCTGTCATTAACATTCACAAGAAACGGCTTTGACTTATCTTTCGCCACCTCCAGATAAACTTCACCGGTGATCCTTACCCGTCTTTCTGCGCCTTCAAAAACAGAAGGAAAGCTAATGCTCGATGCCGCATTTAACCAGGCTTGCGTGCCATCCGGCAATATCAACTGGTACTGGCCGCCATTAGGCGTTGTAAGCATCAGCATTTTACCCGCCTTCGAAAGTTTTTCACCATCCGTATAGGCAATATCGCTACCCACAGTGATACCTGTTTTAGCAGAAGAGAGCGTAATTTTTTTATTATTATCCACGGTAAGCACGGCCCTATTGGTGCCAGGCAAAATATCAGCAGGATTATTTTTCTTAGCCAATTCTGTTCCGGACCGGGCTGATTGCCGGTCAGAAAACACTGTAACGGCGACTGCAATGCCGGCTATCAATATAATTGCCGCTGCATATTTTAACCATCCGCGACGAAGAAAATGAACACGGTGCGCCGCCGGGTGGCTGCCTGAAACACTGGCCTCATCAGATCGGGAATTGCCGGCTATTCGCTGGCGCATAATCGCTTCCATGCGTCCGGTAACATCAGAGAAATCCATTTCATTATCTTCAAGATACGTCCAGACATCCTGCATCACTTCGTGAAGTGACGCTCTGTGGCCAGGATCTTTCAACATTGCAGCAAATGCGCGGACTTCTTCCTGGGTGATGCTGCCTGTTGTATAACGGTCAATATAATATTGCAAACGTTGGTCCATGTTGTTTGTATTATATACAGATAGAATATTTTCGAGACAGGACAGGTCAGCGTTAAAAAATATTACCAGTTTTCAAAGCCGGTGGCATTCAGCCGATCAATAATAATATCCAGAAGACACTGACGATTACGCCCGCATGCTGTTGGAGGTAGTGCCGAAGAAAAACGAGCGCTTCAACAATGTGTTGCCTGACTGCGCTCCGGCTGATATTTAGTTGCTCAGCAATAGCATCATAAGTCATATCTTTCATGCGGCTCAGCAAAAAAACTTCTTTTCTGCGTGGCGGCAGGGCGTCTATGCCACGATTAAGGGCCGCCGACAGCTCCTTAACCTCCAGCAGGCGAGCAGGCTGCGTCGTCAATTCATACAATTTGTCGGTATTCAGCTCTTCCATCTCCAACAAATGCTTATCCAACGCAGCAGTGGCAATATTGCGTGCAGTGATATAAATGTAACCTCCGAAATTCTCCACCTGCGCCAGGTGATGCCGCTTATCCCAAAGCCGTATAAATACATCCTGGGTGAGATCTTCCGCCCTATGCGCATTTTTCACCCAATACAGCAAATAAGGATACACTATGCCGGTATATTTCCGTACAATCAGGGAAAAGGCAGCCTCATCGCCCTGCGAAATGTGCAATAATAATTTTCGCTCCTCCTCCTTATTATGGAATTGTCCGCTATCCAATGATTGCAAATTAGTCTTTCGATAGCAAATAAAATTATTCCGGGAATTACAGGTTCCCGTGAGAAGGGTATAACATTTCTTTACCGGAATTCTTTTCAGACCCATTGATACCTAAGAAACCGGTATGGTAAATTTTCCCGGCAATATGCATCACTGGCACTCATTTGCCGTATTAATTTGATCGTAGCAGGTTGTGTTTCTGCTATAATAAGTGTGATTGCAAATTCATTGAAAGCAGAAGATATTCATGCAGTGCAAACGCATGCAAACATTAATATCATTACCAAAAATCAATTCTTCCTGAATTCAGGAGATTGAGATCATTTCCGGGTATGTGTCGTCACATTACAGCAACTTATCCAACTCCTGCTGTAATCCGGGATCAGAAGGGCGCTTTGCATTGGCGGAAACTATTTTCCCATCGGGAGCAATGAGGATGAATCTCGGGATGGCGTTGATGTTGAACTTCTTTATAAAATCCGAATCGAATGCATTGTCGGCTATCAGTTGTATACCTTTCAGATGGTGCGTCTCGACATAATCCTTCCACTTGTCTTTGTCTGCCTGCGTATCCACAGAAAGACTTACAAACCAGATATCCTTCCCTTTGTATTTGTCTTCTATATCGGACAGGAAGGGAATTTCCCGCTTGCAGGGCCCGCACCAGGTGGCCCATACATCGATATAAACATATTTCCCCCGCAGGTCCTTCAGGTGCACCTTTGTTCCTTTAATGTCCTCATAGGAAAACGCAGGCGCCTGGGCATTGGCTGTGTACCTTTTAAAATTATCATATATTTTTTCGATCTCCGTCTTATGCCGCGCATGCTGCGACACTTTCATAAACTGCCTGTAGACCGAATCAGCAGCCTGCGGATTTTTTGCCCTCTTTAAGAGATTGGCCGTAAACCTGAAGCGGTAATATTCCTGTATGAAAGGATTGCTGATCTCTGCATTCGCAATGTTAAGCTCTGCGGTAGCATTGCCCCGGTATTCCGGGGTGTATTGCAGGTGCATGATCCGGTTGTCGACCGCCCGCCGGTATTCCGGCGATTGCCGGAACAATGCGCTGTTATTCATATCCCATCCAGAGTCGATCATTGAATCGATCTGCTTTTTCTGCGTTTCGCTCATCTGCTTCAGATGCATGCTCCTGTAAAGGGAATCGACGGTGGCCGGATGGCTGTGGCGCGCTGTGTCCAGATATTTGTAGAAGGCCGCTTCGCGAGCGGAGTCCACACCGTAATACAACCTGTACGTGTTGGCAATATTCCGGCAATAGAACACAATATCTGCGCTGTCATTTTCCCGGAAGAAAGTGTTCCCGCTTCCTGCCAGCATTTTAAATGCCGCTGCTTTGTAGGCATTGATATTCTCCATGAAAACCGGCATATCCACCTGGTAAAGATCATAGTTGCTTTCTTCATCTTTTACAGGAAGAAAATCGGTGATCTTTCTTTTTACAGCTCTGAGGAGGTTATTTTCATCCGATCCCTTCCCGCTGAAAAGATACCCTCCACCGGCATCAGGCGCTATTGCCAGGTCATAACCGGGTTCCAGGTACACCGTGCCGATGCGCCCCAGGTGGTAGAACCCTTTTTCGATTTTATCAATGTGCACACTGAAAGCGCCATTCGTATCCACTTTTGCCGGTATCTCAGGCGCGTCCGTTCCGGTAAGCAGCAGTTGTCCGCCATGCATGTCTTCTGCGTGGCCGTGCAGTTGCACTTTTTTTGTCTGTGGATAGGCTGCCGCAGAAAGCAGCAATGCAATACCTAAAAATATCTTCTTCATGTTGTAAATCTTTATTCGTTGATCTGCATATCAGGATTGAACCTTCTTACTCTTACCGGTATCTGGAACGTATATCCCTTACTGTGAGGCGCCAGGGAAGTGATCACTTCGCCGGTCACCGGGTTGATCCGTTTTATTTCCTGCATGCGTCCCTCCCGGTCCAGCCGTTTCATGTCCATCCACCGCTGCCCGCTGAAAGCCATCTCCCTCCTGCGCTCGGCCAGCACTTCCATAATGGCATCTTCCTGCGAAGCTGCAGACAGCGGTTGGTAAGCGGCAGTTTTGATACGCATTTTCCGGAGCCTGTTCAACAGGCTCATGGCAGTGTCCACCTCGTTATTCCTGGCTGCCACTTCTGCCTTATTGAGGTAAAGCTCGGGGAAGGTGATGCCGAAATTGGCCCTCCCGGTGGGAGCTACCCTGTTCAGTCCCTGGGAGTTGATGGTTGTGAGCAGCTCATATCGCAGGTCGTCGTCATTGAAATAGGTTTTCAGGTCTTCAGAATACAGCATGAAAGTGGGCACCTGGTAATCATCACAGGCACGCTGCCAGAGTATTTCAGGGTTCTGGTCGCTGTCGGGGAAATCGAAGGAAGACTCATAATTGTTATAGTCCAGCAACTGGTAGGGAGCTTCCAGCGCCATATCTGTATAGAGGCCTGCCTGCGAAAAATTTCCCATATACAGGTAGATGCGCGCCAGCAGCCCATAAGCCGCATATGTAGTGCCCCTGTAGCGGTTCACGTTCCGGTCGGGCAGGAATGATGCCGCCTGTTTCAAATCATTGACGATTGTATCCAGCGATGCCTGCAACGTGCGGCGCGCGCGGCGGTGTTCTCTCCGTTACATCCGTTGTAGTCACTAGCGGAATACCGGGATCCTCGCCGGCAGTGGCAGGGCTTCATACGCCTTTGCGAAAGCGGTGAGCAGGCTGAACTGGGCTTGCGCGCACCAGGAGCGCTGCCCAGGATGCTGCTTTTGTTGCGCCGAAGCCATCCACCGCGTCCATAACATCTCTGATGATCACGTTTGCATTGTATACCGTACGGTAAAGTGGTCCCCATATGGCGGGGCTTGACTGGTCGTCGAGATCAAGATTGGGCCGCCAGTAATAGGCGTTTGCCTGTATGCTCTGGTCAAGGTCATTGTATTTGCCGTAATAATCATCGGTGCAATACAGCAACGGCGCCTGGAAGGTGCGGGTCATGGGATATGAGTTCAGCACACCTTCAAAGTCACCCAGTTTCTCAGGCAGCACCACACCCTTGGGCTTTACATCCAGGAATTTATTGCAGGAGGCAATGACCGTCATACAGAGAATATATAATAAGCTCTTTTTCATCTTTTACCTGTTGTGTTTAAAAATTGGTGTAAACGGATAGACTGTACAGCGGCCGTATCGGCAGCATCCGCAGCCCGGCGCCCCGGTCAATGGCCTCGGGGTCAATATCGTTGCCGCTGAAAGTGTACCGCCATATGTTCTGGGCCTGCAGTCTTATCTGGGTGCGGCTCAGACCTGTCCGCTGCAGAAAAGCAGCCTTAAGGTTATAAGTGAGGATAAGATCGCGCAGACGGATATAATCCGCTTTGCGTACGAACCTGTCGGCATAAACAAATCCATCTTTAGCGGCAAAATCGTAATAGCCCGGAGTTCCGTAAATGGGGAAACCGGGTACAGCCGTCTTCAGTTCATCGCCGGGTTGTTTCCAGTAATTGGAAGAGCCTTCCAGCGGATAGCCAAACTGGGCGTCATCGGGATTGGGCTGCTGCACGCGCATTACATGTCCGCCATAGTACATAAACAGGAAGGAAACGTCAAAAGCGCCTATAGAGAACTGGTTGTTCAGTCCCAGCACATATTTTGGAGTGGTGGTGCCACTGTACACCAGGTCATCGAAACCCACATCCACGAGGTCATCGCCATAGGAATTCATAATATTCACCTGTCCTTTCCTGTCATATACGCCCGGTTGTCCGAGTGCATTCAGTCCCGCATAACGGTAGCTGAACAGCGCATTCATGGCGTAATCTTTTTGCAGGTTAAGCCCGGAAACAATATAATAAGACCCTTTTACGTCTGCTGCCTTCACTGCCAGCACCTTATTATGATTGAAGGAAGCGGTGAGCTGCGTGCGCCAGGAAAATTTTCTTCCCTTCACATTCAGCGAGCTGATCATCAGCTCCAGACCCTTATTCTCTATAGCTGCTGTATTGGCATTGTACTGGTTAAAACCGGAAGTGGGATCCGCAGACAATGCGCCAAACACATCTTTTGTTCTTTTGTAATAATAATCCACAGTGCCGGTGATGCGATCATTGAACAGGCCATAATCCAACCCTATATTGTTATTGCGGGTGGTTTCCCATCTGATGGACTGATTTTCGGGTGAAAGCACATCGTAATACAACTGTGATATGGAATAAGTGGTGTTAAGCCCCGAGCTCAGCAGCAGGAAAGGGCCATTGTTGCTGCTGGGTACATTTCCGTTAAAGCCTGTGGCTGCACGCAACTGCAGGTTACTGACCCAGGAAACATGCTTCATGAAGTTCTCCCGGTTAATGCGCCAGCTAATGCCTGTGGACCATAAGGGATTGTTCTTGTACTTCGGGTCCACACCAAAAAGGTTGGACTGATCAATGCGGAAACTGCCGGTGACCACGTACCTGCCGTCGTAAATGTAAGTGCCTTCTCCATAATAAGACATAAAGCGCCTGTCCGTAGCCGTTTCACCATAATAGTCGGTGCTTTTGAAAAAGGAGCCGTCATAGTTGCCCGTTTCCGGAAAAGCCGGTTTGCGGGAAGAGTTCAGCACCTGCAGGTTTACCGGTTTGCTCAGGAGCGACTGCCCGTCATAGCCGAAGTAGGTGGTGGTGAAACCGGAAGTCGCTGTTTTGCGCTGTTCCACCCCCAGTATCCCGGAGATATTATGCCTGTCCCGGCCGAAGTTGCGGTTTATGTTCAACTGGCCGCGCAGGGTATAGGCTATACTTTTTGCTATTGATTTTGTGAGGATGCTACCTTGCGGGAGGTTGGTGAATAAGGGCGACCCGGTGACGGGATCCTTCTGTGCCTTCACATTGAGCATATACCGGACCTTGTAGGCATCTTCCGTGTGCAACTGATCGGTAATGCCGCCCTGGTTTTCATAGGCGCCACCCAGGTCGAGATTCAGCCAGTTGGTGAGAATGGTATTCAGACGGCCCTGGAAACGCACAGACTGCATGTTGGTCTTATTGGTATTGGCAAAAAGCTCCTGGTAAGGATAATACCGCTGGTCATACAGGCCCAGGGCTTTTACCATTTCATTGTAAGTGCTGTTGATGGCATAAAAACTTTCCATACCGGGCCCGAATGTCACCGGCAGCGCCTTCCCCTGGTCATCGGTCAGATGCTCGTATGGCAGGAAATCAGTGTAAGCGGGCGTTTCGCCGCTTTTATTTTCCGCATTTGTATAGATGCCCCTGAAATCCAGGGAGAACCGGTTGGAAAAACGATAGGTATTGGCCATGTTCACTATCAGCCGTTTATTATCCGACCGGCGCTCTTCCGGCCTTTCACCTACATAGTTCACGCCAAGCAGGTAAGTGGCCTTATCGCTCCCTCCGCTTACGTCAAAGTCAAGGTTTTCCACCAGGCGTTCCTGGTAAAAAAGACGTTTGTAGTCTGACAGGTTATCGTAGGATGCCAATGCACCCAGCCGTTTGTCTGCCTCCTGCTGTGAAATCAGCCCGTCACCAAGATCAAACAGGGTGCTTTTCACTGTGTCCATAGCCATATAAGGGCTGTAAAAATACCGGGCGTCATTTTCAGTGTTGACGATATCTTTTTCCAACTGGATAAATTCCCTGCTGCCGGCATATTTCATGTAACCAAAATCCGGCTTTGCCTGCAGCCCCACAGTGTTGCGAAAGCTGAAAACCGGTTTGCCGGCCTTTCCCCTTCGGGTCTCTATCACAATTACCCGTTGAGGCCCTCACTCCGTAAATAGAGGCGGCAGCGTCCGCAGCACAGACACCGATACTACACATCGTTGGGATTGATGGTGCTGATGTCTGCTGGTGGAAACCATCCACCACTATCAGCGGCCTTTTCACCGCATCGAAGGTGGATACCCCACGTATGGAAAGATCGCCGGAGGCGCTGTTGTATACAAGACCGGGCAGCTTGCCTTCCAGGCTCTCCAGGAAATTGCCCGTAACGGCGGTGCGTTGATCATAGTCTTTCCTGCTCAAAGTAGTGGCAGCGCCGGTGAGCTGCGATTTTCTATTTTCTGATAACCGGTGTTCACCACTACTTCCACCTCTTCCAGTTTATTAACGGCAGGCTTCAGGACAATAACCAGGTTATTGGAAATACATGTTTTTACGCGCCGGAAGAATTGGATGGCCGGTCGGGAGATAATGATCTGCGGTTGCGGAAGATATTATTTTTATTTCTTTATTACCATACCTACTACAAGATATGATCAATGTTTGACCGACTTCTGCATGCAGGGAGAAATGACCATTGATATCTGTTGACGTGGAAGCTTTCCCCTGCTTAACATATACAGATGCTCCTACAAGCGGCTGTCCCAGAGAATCAGTGACCCGGCCGGTGATAAGTATGGGAGAAAGAAAGTTGTCGGTGAAAAGATGCGGCAAAGCTGGCATATCAGCTGGCTGATATGCAGTGATCTTGGGAGAAACCAGGATACTTTTTCCGTCAATGGAGTATTCAAGCGGCTGATCTCTGAAAATTTCGGTAAGAAAATCTTCCAGGGGCAGGCCTGAAGCTGAAACGGTCACCGGCCTGGCAGCCTTAAGCACCGGACCGCCGTAAAGGAAAACAAAACCTGTCTGATTTTTAATGGAAGAAAAAACAGATTCCAAAGAAACATTTTTACCTGAAAATGTTACGTTCTGAGAAAGGCCGCTGGCACAAACATTGAGAAAGCCGGCAGTTAATAATACAAACGTCAGGTTCATCGCGACTAAAACATTTTTAACCGTGCGATGGCATCGCGCTTCGCGCGAAGTCACTAACAGGGTCTTGGTTATTCCACCATGATTAGCGGTATGATCGCTATTGCACATGGAGATGGTGGACATGCGGCGATCGCTCCCACGAGCAGACCGGCCGCAAAAAGCAGTTTTTTGCATATTTTTGCATTTTACCTGCCGAAGCTTTAGCGTAGGCAGATTGTTTGGATGATAAATACCGTCCTACCCGGACTATTTTAAATTACCCAGACATCCGGCCAGCGATGTTCGTAGCATCCCTGGCTTTTTGTTTACAGGTAAATAGTAAATATTTATTCAGGCTTTACCATTTGATATTTATTACTATTAAAACACAGTCAACACATTCCCTTCCATCCTGAATTGAACACCCATCTTTCGCAGGAACTCCAATACATTGGATAAATTAACATTGCGATACATTTCTCCTTTTAAGGTAATATCAGGATCCACTCTTTCATATTCCACTTTAATATTGTACCATCTTTCCAATTGCCTCATTGCTGACCGCAGACCAGCATTATTAAAACTGAATAAACCATTTTTCCAGGCCAGCGCTTGAGAAAGGTCGGCATTTGATTTCACGATAATACCTGCGGCATCGCCGGCCCGTTGGCCGGAAGATGCGGCAATGGCCTCCACAGACAGCGGCTGAAGCGCCTGCTGGCCCGGTTTGAGAATCACCTGCTGATTGACCTTTACGCTGCCATCGATAAGTGTTGTTTTGATATCACCTTCATCTCCATAGGAATTAATATTAAAACCGGTTCCCAGAACCTGGACAGACGATTTTCCATCCACATCTACTGAGAAAGGCTTGGTTTTATCCTTTGCCACCTCAAAATATGCCTCACCGGTAATTTTCACCTTTCGTTCATTCTCTGCAAAAACAATTGGATACCGGATTGAGCTGGCTGCATTCAACCATACCTGTGTACCATCGGGGAGCGTAACATGGTATTGCCTGCCATTGGGCGTGCTCATGACATTATAAACCATTTCATTTCCATTCCCCTCATACACCAGCGCTCCGTCAATCACCCTGGCTGTGACGCCGTCCTGCAATGCGACAACGCTGTTTTTAACCGAATCCAATAATACCTGTGAACCATCGGCCAGGGTGAGCACAGCGCCCTCTCTGCCCGGCGCTATATCTTTTTTAACAGGACCGGCCGCCGCTCTTAGGTTTTCATTTTTTACTTTTAACTTTTGATTCCAGACGTAAGCACCAATACCGAATAATAATAGTATAACTGCAGCAGCATAACGGAACCAACCGCTGCGCAGCAATGAAACCCGTTTAACAGATTGAACAGAAGGAGAAGATGCTGTTTTCTCGTCATTGATGGCAGTTAACAGCGTGGCAAGCAATGTTTCCGTGATAGTTTCGTATCCGCCATTTTCAGAATCCAGCAGTTGTTGGTCCATAATGGCTTTTAAAGCCTCAATATTCTCGGGCTTTTTGATTAACACGCGAAGTTCATTCCATTCGGCAGGTGAAAGTTTTCCAACCGTATATCGCTCAATGTAGTATTCAAATGTTTGTTGCTCCATAATCAGCCGCTGGTATATAGATCCCTTATCGAGTAGGGTTAGGTAGGTCGGAAGCGAAAAAAATTTATAAATGATGAATAATCACTAATAATAACCAGGAAATAAGGATGTCGGTATGTTCCTTCATAAATGTGCGCAGGAAAATCAGCGCCTCTACGATATGCAGTTTGACAGCATTGGTGCTGATGTTCAGCCGACCTGCTATTTCCTTATAACTTAACTGCTCAATCCGGCTCAGTTTAAATACCTCTTTCCTGCGATTGGGCATCAGGTCTATACCCTGATGCAGGATACGTTGCAGATCTTTATACTCAACCGCAGATCCGGGTTCCTCCAACAGGGTCTGGATCGCATCATCGGGCGGCTGCTCCATTTTTTCCAGTAGTTCCCGGAAGGCTTTTAATGCCTTGTTCCGGGTGATGACATACAGATAGCCGGGAAAATTCGTCATATTTTCCAGTTTCTCCCTGTTTTTCCAGATAATCATAAAAGTATCCTGGGCCAAAGCCGACTGATCGCTTTGTGCAACCTGCTTAAGCAGTGCTTTTAAATTATCCGGATTGTTAATCACCAATTGCATTAAGATTAAACTGCTGACTGAAAATAGAATTATTTCCGGAATTCAGATTTTGCGGGCGAAGTTGAAATCCGGGCCCGCACCGGTTAATTTACCCCATATAAAGAGCAATTTACTCCATCTGATCCTCTTGCGGGCATTGTATCTTGACATTCATTAAAACAGTTTTATTTTATCAATTAAGGTCTATGATAAAACAACGCAACCTGCCGGCAGCGCTTATAGCCGCTTTTGTTATTTTAACGGCCCAGGCCTGCGGCACTGCCGATTCTGTTCCTGTGCCCCAGGCCGATAAACCGGAAGTGATCTACCATGTTTTCCAGCGCAGTTTTTACGACAGCGATGGCGATCAGCACGGAGATCTGAACGGATTGAGGGAAAAACTGGATTACCTGCAGGAACTGGGCATTACCTCGATCTTAATGGTGCCATTATATGAATCCGTGTATTATCACAATTATTTTTCCAGCAATTTTAAAAAGATCGATCCGAAATATGGCACCATGGACGATTACCTCAAACTGGTGAAAGAGATCCATCGCAGGGGCATGAAGATTTACATGGACATGGAAACGCAATACGTAACGGAAGACCATCCCTGGTATAAAGATTCCTACAACAACCTTTCATCACCTTACAGCAATTATATCCTTTACCAGGACAGCGCGCACAAACAACCTTCCACCATCGTCATGAACCTCACGGGCCTGAAAGGCTATAATGGCGTTACCCGAAAAATTACTACCGTGAATTTACGCAGTAAAGATGTGCTGGAATATAATTATGAACTTTTTAAATACTGGACAGATCCGAATAACGATGGCAAATTTGACGACGGAGTGGACGGGTTCCGGCTCGACCACATGATGGATACACTCGATCATAAGCCCGAACTGAAAGACCTGTTCCGTGATTTCTGGACCCCTTTATTCACGCGATTGAAAAAAGTGAATCCCAAACTCGACTTTATAGCAGAGCAGGCAGAATGGGGCTCTTTTGCGTTTGAATATTTCGACAAAGGAAATGTAGACCGCGTGTTTGCATTCCGGCTCGCTTTCGCCATCCGGAATTTCAACAAAAATGAAATCACCAGTATGGCCGATACGCTGCTGGGGCTCACTCCTGAAAACAAAGGTCAACTGGTGTTCATCGAAAACCACGACATGCCCAGGTTTGCAGGCGTTGTGCACAATAACCTGCCGAAAGAAAAAACCGGCGCCGCACTGAACCTTTTACTGGGAGGCATCCCCAGTATTTATTACGGACAGGAAATAGGTATGTTCAGCGCTATAAAAACAGCCAATTTCGGAATGACGGATGCCAATGAAATACCCGTGCGCGAAGCATTCGAATGGTATAAAGCAGACACCGGCAGGGGAACGGCCACCTGGTATAAGAACAGCGGGCCATGGTGGAACAACCGGAACAATAAACCCGATGACGGCATTTCGCTGGAAGAAGAAAAAAACGATCCCGGTTCTCTCTGGAATTATTATAAAACGCTGATCCATTTACGGGAAACCAACGATGCAATAGGCAGGGGAAAATATCAGACATTACCCAATAACAGCGACAGCGTGGTTTCCTTTCTCCGCTATACCAGCGACCGGGCCGTGATAGTTGCAGTGAATTTATCGGGCAGTGTGCGGGAAACAATTATCCATACAGATAGCGCTGCAAATAAACCAAAGGGTGAAACACTGAAAAATCTGCTTGGGGGCGCAGAAGCGACCGTTACCGGTAAAGAGGTTACTGTTACGCTGCCGGCCAACAGCGCACAGGTTTTTGAATAAGCATTTCCTCCCTATCAATACAAGTGGCCGTGCAGGATGTAAATCATCTTATTGCGCGGCTGCTTTATTCACAGCAGAACGCCCGGATTATTTCAATAATTCATTCTTGAGATATGCAGCGCTTTCCGCTATACTTTTATAGGGATCTATTGTAAAATTCTCCTGCTCTACAAAAGGATAATCCAGTCCTGCTGTGGAAGCCGCCGCAAAAATTTTCCGGAAGTCAATGCTTCCTTTGCCAATTTCCGTATTACGTGAAGGATCCGTTTTATCCATATCTTTTACATGCCATAAAGCGAAGCGGCCGGGATAGCTGCGGAATAAATCAAGTGGGTCGGCACCTCCGCGCACTATCCAGTAAATATCCATCTCCATTTTCAGCAGTTGCGGATCTGTTTCTTTCAGTAATATTTCATAGCCCGTTTGTCCGCCAAAATCCCTGAACTCAAAATCATGATTGTGATAAGCAAGCTGCATCCCGGATTTGCGAAGCAGTTCTCCTGCTTCATTCAATTTTCCGGCAATATTTTTATAATCGTCTGCATTGCGCCGCCATTCTTCGAACAGCCATGATATCACCAGGTAATGCTGGCCCACTGTTGCCGCTGCTTCAGCAAAACGTTTAAGATCATCTAAGTTGCCCTTTATATCTATAACACATAATCCGCTGGGCGATTTCAGCCCGCTGGCATTCAGCAGCTTTTTGAATTCCTGCGCATTTAATCCCCAGAATTTATCCTTGTCGGTATATCCCGAAGTTTCCACCAATGTGTATCCGGCTGCGCGCACTTTTTCCATAGCGCCATGGATATCCTTACGAAAATCTCCCAAAGTATACAGTTGCAATCCCGCTTCGCGATGAAACGGAAAAGCGCTGCCGGGCAACAGCATCATACCGGTGCCGAGTATTCCTGTCTGGTATAAAAAACTGCGTCTGTTCATCTTTTTTCGTTGTATAGTTAAAATACTTGTTTGTGCTGTTTCACGCAAAGACAGCAAAGGGTATCGCAAAGAGCGCCAAGGCATCACAAAGAGCGCCGCCTGAGGGAAACCTTCTTTGCATCCTTTGCGTCAATTCTTTTGCGCCTTGGCGTGAAATCTTCTTATCCGGTTTCACGCAAAGAGATTTTCAACACCTTCTGATAGTGCAACCTATCAGTTCAGAGATTACCTTTTTTCAACTCTCCGACCGCATAATCAGCCGCCCTGGCCGTCAATGCCATATAGGTAAGCGATGGGTTCTGACAGGCGGACGAAGCCATGGCGGCGCCATCTGTTACAAATACATTCATCGCATCCCATACCTGGTTGTGTGCGTTCAGCACGGAGGTCCTGGGATCGCGGCCCATGCGCGCAGTACCCATTTCGTGAATGGCAGAGCCAAAATGATAACCTGGTTCAAAAGAGCTCACCTCTTTCAGCTTTGCCACTTCCAGCATTTCTACGGCATCGGCCACCATATCTTTCCGCATGGCCTTTTCATTCCCCCTGATTTCCGCATCTATTGCCAATACCGGCAGACCCCATTTATCTTTCCTGTTTTTATCGAGCGAGATTTTATTTTCATGGTAAGGCAATGTTTCTCCGAATGCAGCCATTCCAAACACCCATCTTCCCGGTTCCGTTAACCTGTCTTTAAGCGCAGCGCCGATATTCAGCTCCGGTATGTTCCGGCTCCATCCTTCGCGGCTGGCCAATCCCTGGTACCCAAACCCACGCAGGTAACTGCGCTTGTCTTCACCTACATTGCGGAAACGGGGAACATAAATGCCATTGGGACGCCGGCCATAATAATATTTATCATCAAATCCCTCCACTATTCCAAAGGCGCCTGAGCGATAATGATGGTCCATCAGGTTGTGCCCAAGCTCGCCGCTGCTGCTGCCCAATCCGCCGGGCCATATATCGGTAGCAGAATTCATCAGTACCCAGGCGCTGTTGAGGGTAGATGCACATACAAATATCACTTTTGCCCGGAATGTATAAGTCTGGTTGCTGACTGCATCAATAATTTCCACACCGGTGGCCTTCTTCGTATCCTTGTTATACAGAATACGGGTGACAATAGAATAAGGACGCAACGTTAAACGGCCGGTAGCCATAGCTGCCGGGAGCGTAGAGGACTGCGTACTGAAATAACCACCGAAAGGGCATCCCAGCGAGCATTTGTTGCGGTACTGGCATTGGGTACGCCCCGGCAAAGGCTGTGTAAGGTTAGCCGTGCGCCCGATGATAAAATTCCTTTTCCCTTTATAGTGGCCGTTGATCAGCTCTCCTACATGTTTCTCGGCACAATTC
>JBGAJL010000101.1:0-15434 GCA_044224935.1 Flavitalea sp. | reverse complement strand
AGACTACTGCGCAACTGGATTTCGGATTTGACCTTAGCGTGTTAAGAAATGTGCTGACACTTACATTTGACTATTATAAGAAGAATACTACTAATTTATTAGCGGCGGTTCCCTTGCCCACGTCATCCGGCTTCAGCTCTGCATTAAGAAATATAGGTGAGATAGAAAATGCAGGCATCGAATTGGGATTAAGCGCAAATATTTTGAACAGCGATGTGAAATGGACTGTCTCCGGACAAGTGTCTACCAATAAGAATAAAGTGATATCATTGGCAGGCGGCAGTGATATTCTTTCACCCGGTGTTGACATTCCCTTTTATTCAACCACAAATATTGCACGCGTAGGTCAGCCGTTTGGTGTGTTCTTCGGCTATAAAGAAGATGGGCTCACCGATAATGGGCTGATCAAATACAAAGACATTGATGGCGATGGTTCCATCACGCCTTCTGACCGTGTGCTGCTGGGCAGCCCTTATCCTGATTTTATATTTGGCTTCAACTCCGATCTTTCTTATAAAAATTTCGGGTTTAATATTTTCTTCGATGGGGTGCAGGGAAATAAAATATTCTGGGCCACTGCTGGCACGCATTTGAATTCTTTCCAGAGAGGGCAAAATCAATTCGAAGACCTTTACGGAAATTATTGGACCGCTGATAAACCCGATCCTAACGCGAAATATCCGAAAATAAGCAGCGCAACTGTTGTGAATGTATCCGATAGGTTCGTTAAGGACGGAAGCTTTTTACGTGTGAAATCAATTGTCCTCAGTTATACGCTTCCTGTTGCTAAAATGGGTATTTCTTCCTGGTGTGAAAGGGCGCAGGTATATGTTTCCGGCATCAACCTGCTGACCTTCACCAAATATCCCGGACTTGACCCGGAATCGAATACCACAGGCTCTGATTCGCAGGACATCGGTACCCGCCTGAACACAGGTATCGACCAGGGCGCTTATCCAACTGCAAAATCGATCGCTGCAGGATTGCGGTTAACATTTTAAATTATCAAACAAGGAATTATGAGAAATATATTTATTGCATTATTTGTAATAACATTTGTTTCCGCCTGTAAAAAGCAATTGGATGAAAACCCAAAGAGTTTTCTGTCGCCGGTGAATTTTTATAAAACGGAAGCAGATGCACAGGCTGCTATCAACGGCGCCTATTCTGCCTATTTCCCCGACCAGGTTCAATACATGACCCTGGAAATACAAACGGACTATGCAACAGGCGGCGGATCTTTTACTTCATTGAACAATATTGACCAGGTGCTGGACGCTGTGCAGGTAGGCCGCTCTTCAGATTCATGGAAATCTCTTTATAATCTCGTTAATCGTGCGAACGTAGTATTGAACAGGGTCCCTAAAATTGAAACCATGAATGAAGCCACACGCACAAGGATATTGGCAGAAGCACATTTTCTCAGGGCGACAGGGTATTACAACCTGGTAAGAAACTGGGGCCCTGTTCCCCTGAGAACTTCTGAAACCGTTGATCTGGGCTCCATTGCTGCATCGAGAGCGCCGGTGGATTCCGTTTACCGGTTAATTATCGATGACCTTACCACTGCTGAAAATGACCTGCCGCAATCTGTTGGCGGCGAAACAGGCAAAGCGTCGAAATGGGCGGCTAAATTATTCCTCGCAGATGTTTATTTAACGACCGGTGAATGGGGAAAAGCAGCGCAGAAAGCAGACGAAGTAATTGCCAGCAATCAATATTCATTGGTAACAGTAACGAAAGAAGCTGATTTCTACAAGATATTTGCTGCAGAGACAAGCTCCGAAGATATCATGTCGCTGCATTTTTCTCCTACGAGGACCTCTGATTTTATCAATTATCTCCATTTGCCCAATACGCCTTTTTATAACGAAGGAACCGGGTGGTATATACTTTTTCCAAACATGAATGCACCGGTAATTAAAGACTGGGATAATAATGACCTGCGCAAGAGCTTTAATATTTATTCCAAGTATGCCAAGGCAAATGGAGATACGGTCTCCCTTCCGTCAACTACTCCTTTTCTCTTTAAAAAATATATTAAAGATCATAATGGGTTTAATGATTTCAGCATGCCGATGTTCCGGCTCAGCGAAGCTTTTTTAATTTATGCCGAAGCGGCCGATATGGCGGAGGGCTCTCCGTCTTCGCTTGCGCTGGAAAGATTGAACGCTATAAAAAGAAGAGGTTATGGATATGATCCCAATGCGGCATCTCCTGTTGATTATGCAAGTGGCATGAGCCAGCAGCAATTCCGCGATACTGTTTTATTGGAAAGGGCGCATGAATTAATGCTCGAGAGAAGGCGCTGGTATGATCTCAAGCGCACGAATACGGCGAAGGACGCCGTTCTTGCTGCGAAGGGAAAAGTATTAAATGATTCCCGTTTATTATTTCCTGTTCCGGAGGATGAGATAAACAATAACCCTGCACTATCCCAGGGCGATCAGAACCCGGGCTATTGATTTGTATTACTTTTTATGTTTATTAATATCGAATAATTATGAAGCTGAACATTATTTTTATTTTTACGTTTTTATTTCTGACAGGGTCAGGACTGCATGTCAATGCCCAAAAATATACACCTGTAATCGGGGAAACATGGCAGGTGAGTGGTGACCCTGATCTCGGTAAGTTCACTACGGAAAAGCAGCAGCCGGTTGATTTCGCTGTGTGGCAGGCGAGTGATGGCACCTGGCAGTTATGGTCGTGTATCCGGAGCGTGAACATAGGAGGGAAGACGAGGTTGTTTTATCGCTGGCAGGGAGATAAATTAACGGATAAAGACTGGAAGCCTATGGGCATTGCCATGCAGGCCGATCCGAATTTCGGTGAGACGGAAAGCGGTTTGCAGGCGCCATTTGTATTGAAAGATGGCAAAATATATAAAATGTTCTATGGTGATTGGGAGAATATCTGCCGCGCTGATGGTGTGGATGGAAAAACTTTTGCGAGACAATTGAACGAAAAAAATAAATCGGGGATGTTCACGGAAGGAGAGGGAGATAATACAAGAGATCCGATGGTGATCCGTGTGGGTAAAGCTTTTTATTGTTATTATACGGCATATCCAAAGGATCAGGGCGCTGTTTATATGCGTTCATCAAAGGATCTGACACACTGGAGCGAACCGAAAATCGTTGCATTCGGTGGCTCGGCAGGCACGGGAAAATATTCTTCCGAATGCCCGTTCGTTTATTTTGATAAATCGTCAGGAAATTATTTCCTGTTTCGCACGCAGCATTACGGACAGGATGCGCAGACGAGCGTTTATCAATCAAAAGATCCTGCAAATTTCGGAGTGAATGATGATCGGTATTTTGTTACGACCCTTCCCATTGCGGCTCCTGAAATTATTGAATACAACGGAGAATTGTATATGGCCCATTTGTTACCGAATTTAAAAGGGATACAGGTATCCAAATTAAAATTCGAGAAGAAATAAACCAGTATTAATTTTCAAAATGCAGGTCATTCAGGGATACCGGCGCGATCCATAAACTCACAGCCTGTAACTCAACCTGCCATCCACCACCTTCGCAGGCGAAGTGTAAGGATGCTCCTCCGCTTTTCCAATATTCATAATATGCATCACCGTCCATCCCCGCGCTTTCAGATAATCAGCTACTAAAGCACGGTGACAACGCCACCAGACGGCCTCCGAACACATGAACGCAGTGCGCTGCCGCTGCCCGATAGCTTCCAGCTCCGCCATCGCATGCCGGAAAGGGGCAGTATCCATATAATCGGCATAGCCCCGGAACGCTTCATGGCGCCAGGCCGTATTTAGGGAATGCGCCTCAGGCTTCCGGCGTCCACCGAGCGCCTTCAGGTGAATGTATTGAATCTGATTTTCGGGTAAACTGACTTCGAGAGCGTCTTTGTTGAACTGCGGATATTTTCGTGAGCCCGGGTAGTTGCGGATATCGACCACACATTCAATATCGAATGAACGCAGCATGTCTGTAAACACTTCGAGAGATCGCGTTGAATGGCCAATGGTCCAGATGATTTTGTGTTCTTCCATGCCCGCCGGGGTAATTCAATAATGGAAGTTATTACAATCATGCCATCCGGCCTATTCCGCCAATGCCTTCCCGGCAGGGGCTAATGCTGCAAAGCGTTGCACCGCTTCGGTCAATGCTTCAATAGCCGCATATCTCACTCCGTCAAAATCCTGCAACATGCGTTTGCCGGCTTCCTTATTAGGATTGGCCCGTGCGCCCAGCTTCAGTAAGATTCCATCGCGGAAATTTAATTTGCTTCTGATCATCCGTCCGCGGAGATAAAACAACTCCATGCGACCGGCTAGTGCCGGCGGAATATTGTCGGCGATGATCTTTTCCAGCTTTCAGCCATTTTTTTATCAATAGCTTCCCGATATATACCGGCGAGCCGATCACCAGGTAATCGTAAGATGCCAGCCCGCTGGCATGGATATTCCCGGCATTTTCAATGGGTATGGAAAGAGCGAGACTGATATAGTCCGCATATTGCTGTGTTGACCCGTATTTGCTGCTATAGATAACCAGCCCTTTCATAGAATTATTTAATTTCCGCTGATTGCATAGCCTATGGCGGCAATGATAATCCCCAGATCAATTAATACACTGAGAAAAAATACCGGTATAGTGATCCGCGTGGGCATAGCAGCGAGGTTGGTTATTACCGCGATACCCATGGCTGCTAACGATAAAATGATAAGCCCGAAATGAAACCCGGTCAACAATATAATCGCAAGCACCAACGGCGTCAGCGCACAGCCATGAACGGAAAGCGCCACCGCCACCCAGAGTAAACGATACCCTTCCTGGCCTTTGCACCAGTTCATAAAGTTTGTCCACAGGGAGCTTCTTACCTTTCCTTCGCTTACTGAAGTGACATCTGCATAGTGAGATATTGTACCCATGTTATTGAGATTTTCGTTATGCAAATTTCCAGGCTATGATACCGCCTGTTTATGATTCCGGGAAGGAAGAAACCTGATTTTTGTCAGGTTGGCAATCATAAAGGCGTTACGCTTTATGCTCAATATGAATAGGCTGAACAGGCCGGGGAATGGTTTATTCGTCAGTAAACACGGTATTTCCTGGGCAATAAGCTCCTTACCGACTAGGCCGGAGCGGTATCATTAAGATTGATGAGTAGTGTTATAAACCAGATTGGGATTATCGGATTTCTTCACCCGCAGGAAAATATAAATCAAACCGCGCTCCCTCGCCGGGCGAACCATTTGCAATGATCCAGCCACCATGCTGTTGCATGATCTTTCGGCAAATAGACAGGCCGATACCAGAGCCACCGTACTGGCTTACCGTGTTTAATCGCTGAAACATTTCAAAAACCTTCTCATTATATTTCGCTTCAAAACCAATCCCGTTATCCTCGAACGTGATAACATAGTAAGGATTGCTTTTCTGTCCCGCAGACAGCGCCATCGGCAGGTTTACGAGCGAACTGTGAACATTCACAATCAGCGCCCGGCCCGGATGCCGGTATTTATGCGCATTGCCTATAAGGTTTCCAAACAACTGCCGTAACAAAAAATCAACGCTCATTATCAAAGGCAGGCGGCTATAGTTGCAAACCATTTTTCCCGCCGTCAACTCTTCTTCATAATCCAGCAACACTTCAGCCATGATAGCGTTGCAATCGGTCAGGGCGGGTTTTGCGTCCACATGACTCACACTTGAGTAGGCCAAAATATCAGTAACGAGCTTCTGCATGCGTGACGCGGCAGCAATGGAACGCCGCAGATCAACAAGCGCAGCCTCCGGCAGATGAATACCGTGCCTGCTGAGTATTCTGTCGTTGAAGATCTGGATCTTCCTCAACGGTTCCTTCAGGTCGTGCGACGCTGCGTAGGCAACCTGCTTCAGCTCCTGGTTCTGCCGCTCCAGTTCTGCCGCATATTGCCGGATCTGATCTTCGGCAGCCTTACGATCCGACAGGTCACGAGTTACTTTGGAAAAACCAATTAAATCGCCCACTTCACCATGCAATGCAGTGATCACAATGCTTCCCCAGAAACGACTGCCGTCTTTACGCACCCGCCAGCCTTCATGAACCGCGCGGCCTTCTTCGGCAGCCTGCGCGAGCAACCGCTCCGGCAGCCCGCTGTCTCTGTCCTGCGGCTCATAAAACAACTTAAAACTTTTGCCGATGATCTCTTCCGCCCGGTATCCTTTGATCTTTTGGGCTCCCGCGTTCCAGTGCAGCACAATCCCGTTCGCGTCCAATAAGATAATAGCATAATCTTCTACCTCTGCAATCATTTGCTGGTATCTGCGCTCTCCGGGCGAGGGTATATTTTCAGGAGTCAGGCTACTAACCTGCAGGCCTTCATCTTGTTTATTCATGTTTACCTTTTATGAAGGTAAGACTAAACTCTCCTACTCTTATTTATTAAGAGAATCAGGATCGTAGCTGACCATCCAGGAAATTCCATATTTATCTATGCACATTCCGAAATAAGCTCCCCAGAACTGGTCTGCCAGCGGCACCGGTACCTGCCCACCCTTTGCGAGAGCGTTGAAAATGCTGTCAGCTTCTTCCCTGGATTCGGCAGACAAACAAAGATGGGTATTGTTACCAGGCATTACCTTCTGGCCCATCGATTCCAACGCATCGGTAGCCATAAGGATATTGCCTTTCCCAATCGGCAAGGCAATATGCATGATCTTATCCTGGTCCGCAGCGCCTGCCTGGCCGGCGGCGGGGGTGTCTTTGAATCGTTGCACCATCAGAAATTCGCCTCCGAAAACCGACTTGTAAAAGTTAAAAGCTTCCTCCGTAGTACCCGGAAAATTTAAATAAGGATTGACTGCCCGCATAATATTTTGTTTGATGTTTGGAATGCCTGACCATTGTTTGCGCAATTTATATGCCGCATCGGAGGGCGGCATACCCAGCTTATGGTAAAGGCTATTTGTCCGCAACTACCGGCTTTTTCTGAATATTTCACTAAAATACCGTAGAACTACGGGTAATTTCCGGTAGTGTTACGGTTGACTCGCTTTTAGCGACAGCATAGATTTGCCTAAAATTCATCTCTATGGCTGCCGACCTTATTCTTGAAGGACCCTGGGACGTCTACGACGATTATAAACGCTGTAAGGGCCAGAACCCTGACCTATTCCTTCCATCCGACAGATTTGAAGTCGATTTTCTTGTTAAGCGCATCATCGCCCATTTTCCACAATACACCGAGATGGTGATAGAGCTTTCCATCAGTTACGTAAAGCGAACGCTGTACGGGGGGTGCAAGCGGAGGCTGTTCGTAGAGCTGGTAATGGCTAATTTACTGCAGCGTAAGCCGCTGATGGCAGCACAAACCCTCAATTCATAACCCGTTATTTCCAGTTCATTACTATTGCGTTTCAGCGCCGGGCATTCCTGTGTGAAATTTGCGCCATCAAATCAGTTTTTAAAAAATAAATTTTATGGAACACAGGAAAAGGAACCGGATGCAACACAAAGTGGAACTGTCGCTGGTTTTAAAAATGCTGATGACGGGAAGAAGAAACCGGAAAGTACGTATGCTGGTGGATAGGGAAGGCAGAATGTATAACGAATTTTCTAGGACGGGGGAACGTCATATTGCAAAGATGAAAACTTTCGATACCTTTTATTAAGGCGAATGGCCCGATGATTTCTGGTTGCCATAACATTACGCTCACTAAATTTGCAACCGGGTAAAACAAACCACTACCCGTGGCTGAGATGAATGTAAATGCAATGCGCACAATAGATAAATGGGCCGGGGTGCCTCTTTGTTTCCTCGCTTCCCTGCTCTCGCGCATCCGGAACCTGTTTGCAGGAAAAAAAATCCCTGATACCACCCGCACGCTTTTTATCGAGCTTTCTGAAATGGGCTCTGCCGTAATTGTTGATCCTGCCATGCGCAAATTGCAAGGCGAAACAAACGCTAATCTTTACTTTGCCATATTTAAAGACAACGCGCGGTCGCTGGAAATACTCAACACTATTCCGCAGGCGAATATTTTTAAGATGAATTCTTCTAACCTGGTGCGTTTGTTTTTCAGCGTACTCCAATTCATGCGCTGGTGCAGAAAGAAAAAAATTACCTGCGTCATAGACCTTGAATTGTTTTCAAGATTCACCGCACTGCTGTCGTTTGTGAGCGGTGCACGTTCGCGCATTGGGTTTGCGAGTTTTCACGACGAGGGATTGTATCGCGGAAGCATCATCAATTTTCCCGTAAGATATAATCCGCATGTGCACGTAGCCGTGAATTTTATTTCATTGGTGAACAGGGCGATGAATAAATTTCAGAATCCGTATGCTACTGTCGCCCTTGAAAGTGGAGATCTGGATCTTGCACGTGCAAATGTTCATCCTGCGCAAATCGCGAAAGTGCGCGGAAAAATAAAAGAACTGTATCCTCCCTGGCGTCACGAAAAGATCATATTATTTAATGTAAATGCTTCCGACATGCTGCCGCAAAGAAGATGGCAGCAGGAAAATTTTGCAGCAGTTGCAAAACAACTGCTCGAAAAATTTAAAGATATTATTATTGTTGGTACCTGGTGTTTTTGCTTTTAACGAGCTTGTGCCATTGTACAGCGTTTCATCCTTTATGCTTACCAATGATTCAGGCCCCGCACATTTTGCTTCTGTAACTCCGCTTAAAGTTTTTGTTTTATTCGGGCCTGAAACACCTGCATTATATTCCCCGCTGGGAGGCAATGCCGAGCCATTTTATCTGAAACTGCCCTGCTCACCCTGTGTAAGCGCAGCCAATCACAGGAAAACTACCTGTGAAACAAGGCCCTGCATTACTTCCATTCAGCCTTCCTGGGTAGCCGGCCGCCTTGAGGAATGGCTAAGGGAACAACAGATAGTGTAGAGACATCAATCGCGGACATTTTATATTCCGGCTGTTCGACTTTTAATAAAAATTTTCTGCGCACTTCACGATAACGCGTCTTCCTGTTTATAAAAGTGCCCGTGAGCCGGGTTACCGGGAAGTCTTCAAATTCGCGGATAATAATGTATTTCACCCCCACCGAATCTATTTTTCGCAGCCCTTCGGGCGAAGTGAATACATATTTATCTGCGACCACCGCTGCGGTAACGCTATCTACCGGTATAACAGGCGTTACATGATGGAGTATAATGTCTGCTACAGATTGCACATCACCGACAATCACAACAGCATTCGCGGCAATATTATTGCTCTTAATAAAATGCGCGGCCTGACTCGCGGCCTGGTATTTCATTAATGCGGGATAAAAATCGCGGTTGATATAATAGTTTACAGCCAGCACGATCAATGGTGTGGCGAAGAATATTTTCTTTAAATAATTCTTACCATAGAGGAATAAATAAAATGCGGTGATCAATGTGGAAATAAGGATCAGGATCGTATCAAAATGAGGGATATTGTTCAGGAAATAATAATGCAGCAATCCCAGCGCCACGATCAATAGGCAGCAAAGCACGAAATGTATTTTCGATAATGTCTTAACCGGTCTTATCCCGTTTCCGAGCAAAGCAGCGGTTGTAATGATCGCCAGCAGGGGAAACAGTGGATTTAAATAAAAGGATAATTGAAATTTGGAAAGAGAGAAGATCAGGAAGAGAACAACAAATCCGAAATAGGTATAATTTTCAGTAGGTGACGTTCCCCTGATCAGTTTCCTGGTTTTTTGAAATAACGCATAAAAAGCGGCAAACGACCAGGGAAGAAATGCCCAAAGAAGTGTATGAACAAAGAAGAAGGGATCGCCTGATCCTTTTATGGGCCCTGTATTTGTAAATCTTCCCCACTGGCTTGTCCATAAAAAAAATTCCACGCCCGATATGCCATATTTTCCAAAAATTTCTTTTTCCGGGTGCAGGTCAAACTGTTGGTAATAGCCATACAATGCCGGAAATAAAAAGATAATCATCACTATCGCTGCCATCAGCCATTGCCATTGGAAGATGGCTTTCCAGTTTTTTTGCAGCAGGAGGGTTAGCCCGATTCCTGCCGCTACAGGAATGATTGTAAACAGCCCTTTGGTCATCATCAGGCAGGCGAGCGCAAGTGGGCCCAGTATTAAATGCGGCCACAGGGAAGCTCTTTTTTTAGCTATGCCATCTTTTTGAACCGGATTATTTTTTTCTTTTGCATAGCTGGCAAAATGATACAGGCCCATAATGAGCAGCCCGGTCATAAAAGGTTCTGCGCGCACATCCTGGTTGGAAATAATGATATGTTCTGTTGTCAGCAGCAGTAACGCCGCGAGCCAGCCATGCAGGGCAGAATAGAATTTTTTTCCAAACAAAAACGTATAAAATGCTGCAAGGAGAATAAATATAACCGCAGGAAATTTGTAGCCCACCGCATTTACCCCAAATAGTTTATACGAAAAAGCCGACATCCAGAATGGAAAGGGCGGCTTGTCGAGCCAGTCGAGATGTTTATGAAAGATCGACAGAAAATTGCCCGAGTCATGCATTTCCATCGACACCTCGGCATATACCGCGGCATCGGGCTCCATAATATCGATGAATAACCCAACGGCGTAAACAAGCATAGTGAGAATGAAAACGGTGTTCCATAGCCTGTATGCTTCCTTCGCGCCGGAAGTGCGAACATCTTTCATAACTCCTTTTTTAAAAATAATTTTCGAAAAAGCATGGCCAATAAAAACCCGATGCATAGGCCCAGAAACGTGCCGGCTATTATATCGGCAGGATAATGTTTACCCACATATATCTGTGCGTAACAGATCAGCGCGGCCCAGAGCCAGAGCCAGCGCCATTTCCGGCCTGTCATCCATTTAATACTGAAATACCAGTAAGTGGCCAGCCCAAAATGATTGGATGCATGCGAGGAGGGCATACTAAACCTGCCGCCGCATCCGACAAGATCACGGATAATTCCCTGCAGTGCCGGCTCTGCGCAGGGCCTGGACCGGCCGAATAATGGTTTTAGTACCGAGGCGCTTACAAAATCGGTAAGGGCCACCGTTACAATCGTTAACAACACAAACTGCCATAGAAAATTCCGGTGATACCTGAATATCCAGAGAAATATGAACACGTACACCGGGATCCAGGTTTGCGGATTTCTCAGCACAATCATTACGGGATCCAGCCAATCCGCAGATAAAGACTGTATGAATATAAATATCTTTCTGTCGAGCTGATTTAATGAATGGAGAATATTGAGAAGATAAATATTCATACGCGGAGATCAAAATATCAATAAAAGAATTCCGATTTATAAGGATATCTGATGCGATAAAGTTCCCGCACTTTTTCGAGTATGGCTGTTCTCAGCTGGCTGATATTTCTTTTCTCGATCGCGGCGATGAACACACAGTTGCCCCTGGTTTCGTTTTCCCAACGCCTTTTCAGATCATCAAGAATTTCTTTACGCACGTTTTCTTCGAGCCAGGGATCGAAAGTATTTTGTTCATACACGTCCATTTTATTAAAAATGGTAATCGCAGGCTTGTCGAATGCATGGAGTTCCTGCAGCGTTTTGTTCACTACGCCCATTTGTTCTTCATAATTCGGATGCGAAATATCTACAACATGCAAAAGGATATCGGCTTCGCGCACTTCATCGAGCGTGCTTTTAAAGCTTTCCACGAGATGGTGCGGAAGCTTGCGGATAAATCCCACCGTATCACTCAGTAAAAAAGGGGTATTTTCAAAAACCACCTTGCGCGTAGTGGTATCCAGCGTTGCGAATAATTTGTTTTCGGCGAAAACTTCGCTTTTGCTGAGAATATTCATGATCGTGCTTTTGCCCACATTGGTATAGCCGACCAGCGCCACCCGGATAAACTCTCCGCGATCCTTTCTCTGGATCGAAGCCTGTTTATCAAATTCGTTCAACCGTTTTCTTAATAGGGAGATCTTTTCTCTCACAATACGACGGTCTGTTTCTATTTCTGTTTCACCGGGCCCTCTTGTTCCGATACCACCACCCAGTCTCTCGAGATGGCTCCACATGCCTTTGAGGCGCGGAAGCAGGTATTGATATTGCGCCAGCTCCACCTGGCTTTTGGCCTGTGCTGTTTTTGCCCTTCGGGCGAAGATATCGAGGATGAGATCCGAGCGGTCGATTACTTTCACATTGAGTATTTTTTCAATATTGGTAATCTGTGAACCGCTGAGCTCGTCATCGAATATGGCGAGCGTAATATCTTTTCCTTCAATATAATTTTTGATTTCTTCCAGCTTACCCTTGCCCACAAAAGTGCGGCTGTCGGGGGCGGTCAATTTCTGTGCAAATCTTCGTACGGCCCTGGCCCCTGCTGTTTCGGCCAGGAAGGCAAGCTCTTCCAGGTACTCTTTAACCTGGGGCTCTGACTGATTCTTGTGAATAAGTCCTACTAATACGGCTTTTTCTTCCTTCAGACCCTTGTTTCTTTCTATCATTCAATTCTTTAAAGGGCGAAGATAGCGCGCAAACCGGAGAAGATTTTATAAGCCGCTTATCGTGACACCGATCGTATACGGCCTGACATCGGGTCCATAGCCGCTTTTTACCAGCTGGTTGATCTGATAATTTCCGAATAATGAAATAGCGCCGATGCCCACACGCGCCGTTGCCGCAATACGAGTGGTATTGAAGAAGCGTTTCGATTTTTCCTTTTCCACATAATTTGCGATCACCTGCCCGGAACTGTTGAGCTGGTTCTTGGCTTTGGTTGTGGCGCTTAGCATGGTTCCGAATTTAAAGCCGGCGGCCGCTTTCAGGCTCTTTCGCGGATGAGCGGGATCCTTTACATACCTCAGTTCGAGCGGAACTTCGAGGTAGGTGGTCATCAGCTTGTATTTCTTGAAATGGGTGGTATCGGCATTGCCAAAGTTCAGCGAATTGCCATACCTGCCGATGATATCAAGATTGGTATTTTTGAAATAGATATTGCTGGAAAAAATTCCCAGACCGGCCCCGATGCTCAGATGTTCGTTGGTTTTGAAAGGGAAGTCGTACATAAAATACATGGCGAAACTTCTTGAAATCCCTTTCATGTGGATGCTGTCGGTCTTGTTGAGCCAGTTTTCATAGCCGATCTGTACCATGAAATGATCCTTAGCCTGGTTGTTCAGGGTGCTGATGGGCAATGCCGATTTTTTACGGGGTGAAGGCGCTGCAGGGCTGTTTTCCAGTGAAGAATCCGGCCTGATGATGGTCAGGGTTTTAGGCGTTGTATCGGATGGGAGGGTATCCCTTATTCCTGTAATGGAGTACGAATTCCTGGCTTGGGCCATTGTGGCTGTAAAAAGTACGATCAGCAGTGCGGAGACTTGTTTCATCCGTATATATTTTGTTTTTCCTGTGGCTGGCCCGGCATTGCCAAAGGCTTTTCCGGCTCCGTGATGCAACTCCGCAGGGACATTTTTCCTGATAAACCTGTTCACGCTTCGTTGCATACGCTCAATTGAGGCTCAAATGTATTTCTGCTTTTTATAACATAAAAATATAGTTTGTTAATAAAAGCATAGTATCCGCCCCGGTTTTTTGCTGAACATCTCCTGTGTGCCATCCTGTTAATGAAATAATTCATATAATTGTGGTCTTCGGATCAGGTTCTTCTAAACTAACTGAGTCATTGTGTTGCAGATGCTTCCATATAATGAAACGGCCGTCCTCCGTGCGGTTGCAAACGGCAGTGAAGCAGCTTTCAGGGAGATTGTGCTTCATTACCAGGATGTAATCTACTCTGCTGCTTTCCGGCTGACGCGGAACACAGCGATGGCAGAAGACATTTTGCAGGATACCTTTATGAAAGTGTGGCTCAAAAGAGACACCCTTATTACGATAGATAATTTTGGCGGCTGGATCTATCGCATCGCGCAAAATGAAATTCTCAATGCATTAAAAAAAATAGGTATAAGAGCAAAGGTGAACGAACGTTTCGCTGTTGCAGATGTTCCTGACCGTGACCTCCCGTCCGATACGGTGGACCTGAAGGACCTGGAATCCATCATCAATAAAGCGATTCAGAATCTTCCCAGGAAACAGGAACAGGCATATATCCTGATCAAAGTTAAAGGCATGACGAGAGAAGAGGCATCGCGTGTGCTTGGTGTGAGCCCTGAAACGGTCAAATCTAATCTTGACCATGCGATACGGTTCATACGAGCTTTCTGTATGCGAAACCTTGAACATGGCTTCATGTTTTTCATTTTCTATATTTTTTTCTGAAAATACCCCCATGCGCCAGGATCAATTGTCTGTATAAGACAGGGGTAATTCTTTTGCATATGGAAAGTACAAGGTTAGCTGAGCTTTACAAACTTCTGATGAATGGGACTGCCACGGAAGCAGATCGCGATGAATTTGCCCTGCTCGTGAGCGGTCCGGAGCATTCAGTTGAGGCGAAGGCGCTGATTATGGAGGCTTTGCATGCAGGTTCCGGTACAGAAAAGGTGGATCCTGGTGTCACCGATGCCATTATCAAAGCGATCGTCAATGCTTCGGCAGAAAATAACACTCCTGCATCAAAATCGGGGATTGTGAAGGTCATGTGGCTTCGCTATGCTGCTGCTGTGGTTATTCTGCTCCTCGGGGCAACCTTTTTTATTCTTACAAAGACGGGCAAACAGGCAATAGTCGGTCATCCGAATACAAAACACCAGACTGATTTTGCCGCGGGCGGCAGAAAGGCAACACTCACACTTGCCGATGGGAGGACGATCATTCTCGATAGCTCGGCCAGCGGTGAACTGGCAAAGCAGGGAAATACAGAGATTGTCAAGCTTGCCAGCGGAGAGATATACTACAAGAAGAAACCTGGCGGAACAGCCGGCGCAGGAGGGATGATGAATACGATGAGCACCCCGAAAGGAGGACAATATCAAATCAGCCTGGACGATGGCACAAAAGTGTGGCTCAATGCGGCCAGCTCGATAACGTATCCTGCCCTGTTCACAGGAAATGAAAGAAAAGTGAGCATAACCGGGGAAGCGTATTTCGAAGTGGCCCGGGATACGAAAAAACCTTTTAAGGTGGTTATAGATAATTCTTCGGAAATAGAGGTGCTCGGCACCAGGTTCAACATTAATTCCTATAAGGAGGAGAAGCGGGTGGCCGCAACATTATTGGAAGGAAGTATCCGCACAACGTTTCAGAACGGGAAAGGTGAAAAAAAATCAGTGGTGCTGAGCCCGCGCCAACAGGTAGTGACCGATGCCGACAATAATATAAGCGTGATCCGCGATGTCAATGTTGAGAAAGTGATGGCCTGGAAGAACGGGCTGTTCAATTTTGAAAATGCGAGCCTTGAAGAGGTGATGCGTGAAATATCGAGATGGTATGATATAGAAGTGGTATATGAAAAAGATATTCCTGCAATAAGCTTTGGCGGAGAAGTGAGTATGAATGTCAGCCTCGCCGGTTTATTGGATGGATTGGAAAAAGCAAATGTTCATTTTCGTATAGAGAATGGCAGGCGACTGATCGT
>JBGAJL010000100.1:0-15762 GCA_044224935.1 Flavitalea sp. | reverse complement strand
CACCTGGATGCTGAAAGCGCTTTAAGGAAGCGGTTGAAAATTGTCATCAAAAGCTGGTACCTGTTTTTTGCCATATGAGAAATTTTTATTCAGGCCGTCTCGTTAATTGCTAAACCGGAATAGGGGATTAACAGTTTTCGATAATATTATCCCCTGCTTACCGTACCACCCAATTGCGTAACCAGCGAGGAGGTTGTGAATGCAGAAGAAGCCTGCCCTTTGTATAAGTACCTTCAGTACCGTGGGTTGATGACGAGATTTTTAGATATGCTCAAAAAAAATATTTATCAGCCGCCTGGGACATGTACATCCTTCGTGTCTCATAGCTATAGGTTGTTACGGAATTGTGAATTTTAGCCTGTAACATCCCCAAAAACTGAAATAGTATTTTATGTCAGAAAGACTCAGCCGGTTAGAGTATTTGCTCAATCAATATGCCAGCGGTTATATTTCTCCGGCCGAAGAATTCGAGCTTTTCGAACTCATTGACAAAATTGATAATAGCAAAACTGAATCTGTCTTAACAAAAATATTAGAACAAACTGAACCGGTTCAGGATCGAAAAAGAAGACAAAGACTGCTTAAAAGCATAATAGAATCACCCGAACTTTCTGCTGAAAGGCCTGCAGCCAAATATATATCACTATTCTCATGGAAAAGAATTGCTGTTGCTGCATCAGTGGTTTTTGTCATCGGACTCGGCGGATATTTCATATTCCACAATACGGCAGAAAGGAGAAACGAATCTGCAGACAATACAATTTCTCTCAAGGATGTGCAGCCACCGGTTGCAAACCGTGCGATGATTCAGCTCGCAAACGGACAAAATATATTTTTAGACAGTGCTTCCAATGGCAAACTGATGCAGCTGGGAGGTGTAGCAATTGTAAAACTGGCTGGAGGAAAAATAGCGTATAGGGGTTCTTCTAATGAAATGGAATATAATACGCTGGTCAACCCCAAAGGAAGCAAAGTTATTGATATCACACTGGCAGACGGTAGTAAAGTATGGCTGAATGCAGGTTCGTCCGTTACCTATCCAGTAGCATTTGCTGCTCAGGAAAGAAAGGTTTCCGTGACCGGTGAAGCATATTTTGAAGTAAACCACGATGCGTCCAAACCTTTCATTGTAAACACAAAGGATGTGAACATTCAGGTGCTGGGAACGGATTTCAATGTAAATACCTATGACGACGAGACTGATATAAAGGTCACGCTGCTGCAGGGATCGGTAAAAGTATCTCGTGAAAATAATTCACTATTGATAAAACCAGGTCAGCAGGCAGTAATACACAGATCCGGCGACTTATCATTAAAAAAAGATATCGGTACAGAAGAGATCACCGCCTGGAAAAACGGTCGGTTTATTTTCAATGGAACCGGTATAGAATCAATCATGAAGCAGGTAAGCAAATGGTATGATGTGGAAGTAGTCTATAACGGAAAAATCAGCAAAGAGACATTTTCTGGTGTGCTTAACCGCAATGGAAATTTATCGCAGATTATACCGCTTCTAAAAGCAGGTGGTGTGAAATGTAAAATAGAAGATAAAAAAATAACCGTGTCAGAATAGAAAAGAGTTTTTGGTTTCCCTGAACAAAACAGACAGTGCTGGTAACACTGTCTGGAATTTGTTCGGGTTAACCCAATAGAAACAAATCGGCGAAGACTGCTTTATTGCTTAACCCAAATCAAAACAAAGTTATGGATTTTCAGGCTTTTCGTAATTTCCGGACTTCAAACGGAAGGGCCCTTACAAAACTGCTGCTGATGTCGAAATTAACGGGCAAGTGCCCTTATTTTGACGTTATGGCTGCCAGACTGCCTAAGATAAAAATACTTAAAGGAAAGCCTTTATAAGAGGTACAAACCGTGTCACGATGATAAATTTTCCCTGGTTAAAAACACAAAAGAGGAAGAAATAGGAATAATTCTTCCTCTTTTGTGTCGGCGGAGAGAGAGGGATTCGAACCCCCGGAGGCTTTCACCTCAACGGTTTTCAAGACCGCCGCATTCGACCGCTCTGCCATCTCTCCGGCGCAAAAGTAGGGGTAGATGTTTATCCTTCCAACAATAACTTCTATTTCTTTTAAATTGAATCTTCTGCCTCTCAACGATCCGTACCTTTACCCCAATGAAGCACCTCAAAACGCTCAATAAATATTTCTGGAAATACCGCGTACGGTTCATATCAGGAATATTTTTTATCATATTAACAAACTATTTCGCCAAACACGCCCCCCAGATAACCGGATACATATTCGATATCCTCCAGCAAAATCTCGGCGTACATGGAATAAAAAATAAAACAACCTCCTACGATCCCTTCGTAACCTGGTTTATCGGGAAAACGACCCACTTCGATATCAGCTTTACCGGAAAAGTGGCGCTGTATTCCGTTACCATCCTCATATTCGCCCTGTTAAGCGGATTTTTTCTCTTCCTCATGCGGCAAACCATCATCGTAATGAGCCGCCATATTGAATTCGACCAGAAAAATGAAGTGTTTACCCACTATCTTAAACTCGATCTCAATTTCTATAAGACACACAGCACCGGCGACCTGATGAACCGCATTTCGGAAGATGTGAGCCGTGTGCGCATGTACACGGGCCCCGCCGTCATGTATTTTGTGAACCTCACGTTCCGCATCTCGTTCTGCCTCTTTTATATGTTCAGAAAAGACTGGGAGCTGAGCCTGTACGTACTTTCACCACTGCCTGTTCTTGCACTGACCATCTACCTCGTCAACACCGTCATCCATAAAAAAAGCGAACGCATTCAATCGCTGCTCTCCGATCTTACCACCAACGCCCAGGAATCTTATTCCGGCATCCGCGTAATTAAATCCTATGTGCAGGAATCGGCCATGTTCGGCTATTTTAATAAGAATAGTGAAGAGTATAAGGCCAATGCTATCGGCCTCGCAAAGCTCGAAGCGGTATATTTTCCGTCCATGGCCCTGCTGATAGGGTTAAGCACCCTTCTTACCATTATGATTGGCGGATTTTATGCGATCTACGGCACGCACCAGGTTACCGTAGGAACCATTTTCGAGTTCGTGATGTACATTAATATGCTCACGTTTCCCGTAAGCGCCATCGGCTGGACGGCCAGCATGATCCAGCGTGCATCGGCCTCACAGAAACGCCTGAACGAATTTCTGCATACCCCACCTGCTATTATTAATCCCAATAATGGAATAAAAAAAACTATCCGGGGCAATATCGTTTTCGAAAACGTCGATTTCACCTATCCCAATACCGGTATTCATGCACTGAAGAATTTTAACCTGGAAATTTCCGAAGGCCAGAAAGTGGCAATTATCGGGCACACGGGCAGCGGCAAGACAACCATCGCGCAGCTGATATTGCGCATGTATGATACCACCAGCGGCCGCATACTGATTGATGGCAATGATATCCGCACGCTCGACCTCGATAAGCTGCGGACAGAATTAAGTTATGTGCCCCAGGACGTGTTCCTCTTCAGCGACACCATAGCCAATAATATCCTTTTCGGAGTAAAAGATGCTTCGCGCGAGCTCGTTCAGCAGGCCGCCCAATACGCCAGCATAGAGCGGGAAATACTTGGCTTTCACGATAAATTCGAAACAATGGTAGGGGAGCGCGGCGTTACACTAAGCGGAGGGCAGAAACAACGTATCTCCATCGCGCGCGGCCTCATAAAGAATCCGCGCATGATCGTTTTCGACGACTGCCTTAGCGCCGTCGACGCAAGAACCGAAAAAGAGATCCTGACCAATCTGACCACTTTCCTCAACGACCGGACAGCTATCATCATCACGCACAGGATATTACCCTTTTTCCGGTTTGATAAAATAATCGTGCTGGATGAGGGCCGGGTGGTAGAGGAAGGTACGCACGAAGAGCTGCTCCGGACAAATGGGCACTATGCTTCCATTTATCATAAACAACAGCGCGAAGAACAGGAAAACTGAGCCTTACCGTTAGTGTCCTGAAAAATTTTGTCAAAACAAAAACAATATTATATTTGTAACTCTTACCAGAACCGCAACTATTAACTGTTTAAAAAAAATTGACTGTGGCGTACGAAAACAATGAAAAAAGAATGGAAAGCGTTTATAGCAAACGCATAAGGGCAGGAAAAAGAAGAACCTACTTCTTTGACGTTAGAGCCACCAGGGGAAATGACTATTACATCACCATCACCGAGTCCAGGAAGAAATTCAATGAAGACGGTTATGACAGGCACAAAATCTTCCTGTACAAAGAGGATTTCAACAAGTTCCTGAAAGCCCTAACCGAAGCGGTCGATTATGTAAAGACCGATCTTATGCCCGACTTCGATTTCGATGCATATAACCATGATCAGGTCGATGGTGAACTGGAGAGCGAAGAAGCTGCTGAAGTGGTGGCTATGGCTGCTCCTGTTGGCACTGTTCCCGTGGTTTCAAGCGCTACGACCAACATCAGTTCTGCCGCTCCATCAGCTTCGGAAGAAGTAGATAAGTGGTAAAACCCACACTAACCCGGACTAAAATCATTATTCCCCTCACTGATTAAGCGAGGGGATTTTTATTTCAGTTATTTCCGGCAGGATTATTTTATTACCGCGATAGAGATGGTTCTGATCCTTTTGTTGTCGGGGCCCAGCAGGGATAAACGATAGATACCCTGTGCAAATGAAGCCACAGGCAACGTTTGCAACTCACTTGCCGCCGTTATGCTGATTGATTTCTGCATCACCAGTTGTCCGAATGAATTGTATAGCACCAATGCATATTTCCCCGGCGTCTGGTTCAAAATCTGAACGTTCACACTATGCTGGTTCACCGGGTTTGGATAGGCGATAAAATCCGAATTATTAGCAGGTTCCGGCAATGCGGAACCGTTAAAGATGATGTTGAAAGAAGCTTTTGTATTTTCGACGCCATCGAGAACAATAAGATAATTAGTGTTTGCCGAGAGTCCTGAGATCGCCGGCAGCTTTCCGTTTCCCGAAAAATCGGTGCTGAAAACAGGTGTAGGAAAGGACTGTCCGCCCGGGCATGCATTTACCTGGTATATCGCCAGCTGAACCCCCGTAACCGGCACAGTGGGAGCGGGCGCACAGTTAACCAGCTCGGCAGGAGTGGTAGAATAGTTGCTTATTTCCAAAACGATATTTCCACCCGCATCATTTGTTCTGAACGCATAGAACGCCGTGTTAGTGATGCCTGTTGCTGTTCCATCGGTAGTTAACTGGTTATAGGCCGGATCTTCGTTTTTATTGCTTGTACAATGTGTCAGGTCTATAGGCACGTTGGTAAGCTGCGGTGTTGCCGCTACCGGAAAACTGGCCGGGCATCCATCGTGCGGATCAATGANNNCAGTGGTAAGCGGAACCATGTTGAAATTGGAAGAAGGTAAACAACTGCCATAGGAAGAAATGCTGCTCACCTGCGACCGTACGGTATATGCAGCGCCCACCATGGCCGAATAATCCGGCGAGATCCTTCTCATATTGTAATTGATCGAGAAATTCATCACTTTGGCGGGATTGGCATGCGCAGAATTGCCAGGCCCCTCCGGGGGGTCGATAATATGAGCGAGATTTAATCCATGTCCGAGTTCGTGCAGCAATACGGTTTCGAGATCCACTTTTGCCACGGTACCGGTAAACGGCGAGCAGGGGCCAAATGTAAAATTGACGCTGCCCGATGAAAAACCCTGATTCCGGAGCACCACATCAAACCCGTTTTTAAAATAGAGTTTCGAAGTGTCGCCACAATATCCCAGTCCGGAAAAGCAGGTGGCCAGAACGCCATCGGGAAGCGGCTGACTGCTGCCGGTATTGTTGGGATCTAATCCCGTTGCGCCATTGTCAAAAACAATAATATTTTCTCCGTCGTTCGGGTCTGCCTTCTGGTTAGATGTTGAGCCATCAATAGTGAAATTAACCCCTGCCAGTTCTCTCCAGGTATTTATGGCGCGCTCAACCGTTCCTTTGGCGTCGCTTTTGGTAATGTCAACGCCATGGTTTGCGGTGTTATTGCTGAATTTTATCGTATAGCCGCCATTGCCGTTTTCATTTACCAGGTTGAATTGTACAAACCGGCCATCGGGCTTCGAAGGCTGCGCCGATAAGACTGAATATAAAACGGTGAGGGTACCGGGCGCCGTAACGGTATTTCCCGCGCTGTTCATTACCCGGAAAGCACCCGTTCCCGCGACGGTTGGCACGTGTAAAACGATTTTAGTATCGGACCAGGAAATGATATGCTTGTTATTATACTCGATCCGGGTAAAGTTGCCCGTGCCTTTGTCCGCATTGGTAAATTCTACGCCTGCACTACCCGAAGGATTGTTTTCAAAGCCGGAACCGTTTATGGTCAATATATTATTTTCAGGATCCTGGAACGTGCCGCCGGTAACGGTGGCAGGACTGAACGAGGAAATATCAAGAGCGGTCGTCACATTTAGCTGGGCGTTCCGTGTAATGGTACGGCTGATCTGTTCCAGGCTGAATGATTTATTTTTTATTTCCGCACGCTTTCCTGCTTTTTTATACAGGTCATTATAAAGTTCCTTCTCTATATCGTTATATTTTACAAAAGGAGCCGCTGCGGTTTGGGTTACGATATCATATTTAATAAATCCCTGTGCACTGCTGTATACTTCGTAAGAAGGAGCATTGATATTTACAACTCTTTTCGGGCGGCAATAGAAAATGCCGGTCTCCTCTTTTTGTAGCTGCAGCAGATCACTCGCAATAATGGTATAGTTGTCGACCGAACCGCCTGTTGTAATTATTTCGATGGTATCTTTTTGCAGGGCGCCCTTAAACACTTTATATACTTCCACCTGGCTGGTGGTAAATATCATCGTATGGCCCGGGTTCCAGAAAGAACGCTGCCCGGCAACCCTGCCTTCCACAATAAGCTCCGAATTGGAAAACTTGGATTCTGCAGAAACCGGAAAAAGGGCCTGAGAAAAAACAGGTGAACAGGCAGTCCAAAATATCACTGAAAATATCACGGAAAGTCGCAAATGCCTGTTCATAGTGTGTATATTAACGTTAGTATGCCTTCTCTAAACGTACCGGATATTCTTTAATTGCCCCTGATCCTTTTGTACATATTGATTAGTCCGTTGGTTGAGCTATCGTGCGTTTTTACTTCTTCGTCTCCGTTTAATTCAGGCAATATTTTGCTGGCAAGTTGCTTGCCAAGTTCCACGCCCCACTGATCGAAGCTGAATATGTTCCAGATAACACCCTGCACGAATATTTTGTGTTCGTACAGTGCGATGAGTTGCCCAAGAGTAAAGGGCGTAATTTCTTTGATCAGGATGGAATTGGTGGGCCTGTTGCCGCTGAATTCTTTATAAGGTTCTTTGGGATCGGGCGTTTTGCCATTCATCAGCGCTTCTGTCTGTGCAAAGAAGTTAGACAGCAGTTTCGGATGATGGTCACCGATGGGATTGTGGGAAATGGCAGGGGCGATGAAATCGCAGGGGATCAATATTGTTCCCTGGTGAATAAGCTGATAGAATGCATGCTGGCCATTGGTGCCCGGTTCACCCCAGATTACGGGGCCGGTGGCATAGCCCACGCGTTCGCCGTTGCGATCCACAGACTTTCCATTGCTTTCCATATTGCCCTGCTGAAAATAAGCTGGAAATCTATGCATATACTGGTCATACGGAAGAATGGCCTCTGTTTGTGAACCGAAAAAATTAATGTACCAAACACCGATTACACCAAGCAATACCGGAATATTTTTTTCGAAAGACGTGTTGCGGAAATGCTGGTCTGTTTCATATGCGCCTTTCAGCAGTTGTTCGAAATTGTCATAGCCGATCGTGAGCGCTATGGAAAGCCCGATGGCGCTCCATAAAGAATATCTTCCGCCCACCCAGTCCCAGAACACGAACATATTTTCTTTGTCGATACCAAACTTTACTACTTCTTTTTCGTTGGTGCTTAGCGCCACAAAATGTTTTGCGATATCTTCTTCTTTGCCGTATTTCAGGAACCACTCGCGCGCGGTATGCGCGTTGGTCATTGTTTCCTGTGTGGTAAATGTTTTAGAAGCGATCAGAAATATTGTTTCATCAGCGGTGATGTTTTTGAGCGTTTCAACGATATGTGTTCCATCCACGTTCGACACAAAGAAGGGCCTGATGCCCATCGTTGCATAGGGCTTTAATGCTTCGGTTACCATATAAGGGCCCAGGTCGCTACCGCCGATACCGATATTTACAATGTATTTTATTTTTTTGCCGGTAAAACCTTTCCATTCACCCTTGTGCACCCTGGCGCAGAAGTTTTTCATCTGTTCCAGCACAGCCTTCACTTCGGGCATTACATCTTTGCCGCTTGCATTTACTGGTTTACCTGAAAAATTACGTAATGCGGTGTGCAATACCTCGCGGCCTTCAGCCTGGTTGATTTTTTCACCATTGAACATGGCTTCCATGGCTTCTTTCAACTGGCATTCGCGGGCCAGCGCCAGTAAGAGTTGCAAGGTTTCTTCGGTGATGCGGTTCTTGGAATAATCGAAGGTAATATCTCCGAAATTAATAGAGAACCTGCTGAAGCGTTGCGGATCTTTTGCAAAGAGGTCCTTTATTTCCAGATCCCTGTTTTGCTGATGATGTTGTTGTAAATCGCTCCAGGCTTTTGTTTGCGTAGGCTTTATAGATGGGAACATGGGATGCTGTAAATAAGTTATTAAATAGCTGTTACCGCTTTTTCTTCTTTAAAGGCTTCTCTTGGTTTTAACCCCAGCATATCGAACATCTGCATGTCTTCGTCGAAAGATGGGTTTGGCGTGGTAAGCAGTTTTTCCCCGGCAAATATTGAGTTGGCCCCGGCCATAAAGCAGAAAGCCTGTTCGCTTACGCTCATTTGCGCACGGCCCGCACTGAGGCGCACCATCGTTGCCGGCATTACTATTCGGGCGGTGGCGATCATGCGTACCATATCCCAGATATCTACCCTGGGCTGATCGGCGAGCGGTGTTCCCTGCACGGGCACCAGCGCGTTGATAGGAACGCTTTCGGGGTGTTCGGGTAAGGTGCAAAGGGTGTGAAGCATTTTTATCCGGTCGCTGTGATTCTCACCCAACCCGATAATTCCGCCGCAACAGACCGTAACGCCCGCTTTGCGAACATTATCCAGTGTTTTCAGGCGATCGTCGTAGGTACGGGTGGTAATTATTTCGTTATAATATTCGGAAGAAGTATCGAGGTTGTGGTTGTAAGCATACAGCCCTGCTTCAGCCAGTTTTGCAGCCTGGTGCTCGGTGAGCATGCCCAGGGTGCAGCACACTTCCATGCCGAGTTCGTTAACTCCTTTTACCATTTCGAGCACCCGGTCAAAGTCACGGTTGTCGCGCACTTCGCGCCATGCCGCTCCCATGCAGAAGCGGGTAGAGCCCGCATCTTTGGCGCGCTGTGCGTATTGCATTACTTCGTCTTTCTTCATCAGCGCATGTACGTTAACGCCGGTATTATATCTTGCCGCCTGCGGACAATAGGCGCAGTCTTCCGAACAACCGCCTGTTTTAATGGAGAGCAGCGTGCATACCTGCACTTCGCCGGTATCGTTGTATTGTCTGTGAATGGAAGCGGCCCTGAAAACAAGATCGAGGACGGGTGTGTTATAAATTTCACTTATTTCTTCAAGGGTCCAGTCGTTTCGTATATCGTGGTGCATGCAAGACAAATTTATGGGCAAACCTACAGGAAAATGACGATTTATGAAAAAGCATGACGGTATGCAGTATTATTGCCGGTCGCTTAAAAAGATGGTTGAATCGGGGCGCATTTCATATTTTGTTCCGAACAAAGAATTGAATAATACGGGGAAGAGGTTTACACTCGCCAGCGAATCCTTACAAGGCGGAGGCTTGTTACCGGGCAGCAATATTGCATTGAGGGTATTGAAAACGGCTTCCCTGCCGCCATTGAGCCGGGCCCTGAACCCGTGATCGCCCGCAAGCACTATCGCGGCCCGCCCACCGGTGTTGGCGATCAATGTGTCTACGAGCCGCAATGTCATAATATTGGTTGCGCGCAGGTTATCGAGCTGTGCGGGTACATTGTCTGACGATTCGTTGATTTCGATGTTGCCGGCTTCTTTAAGGTTTCCTTTATCGTCGAAATAAAAAGGCGGATGCGGCATATACAGGTGCGTGTAAATAAACCGGGGCCGGGGGCTCTTTCCGGCCGAAACGGTTTCGGTGAGCCGGATAAGCTGCTGATTGTTGCGCAATGTGGTATACACATCGGGGCGAAACCAGCGGAGGGAATATTTTCCTACAACAAGCAGGTGACCCAGGTCTTTCTGCATCCGGCTCAGCAGGGTTTGATCGTTGATCAGCCGTGCTTTGAGGGGCAGAAACGTTTCGTTTACCATTGAAGGCGATCCCTTCAGGTCGAACACCGAATAGTTGAAGATGTCATAGCCGGAAGCGCGTAATGTGGCCACCACCTGGTTGTCCCTGATTTCTTCCACACAGCGCGCATAATCGGTTGCGTCGCAGGCATTCGGATCAGGGATACCGGCCAGGTAACGCATATTGAGAATAGAAGCAAGCGAGAAAGGCGTGAAGTTATAGTTGCTATGGCTGCCGGGGCAGATATAAAATCCGCGCTTGCGCAGGCTGTCCATCATAGGCGAATTGTCGAACTGGTACACGTCCCGCAACGATCGCTCGCCGGCATAGCCATCGAGCAGGATGAAATAGATATCCGGTTTCGGCCCGGGTGGAAGGACAAGCTGCCGGTCGGCTGCGGGAAGGGACGGGTTCCGGGATATACGCGCTGCCGCCAATATGATCTCCACTGCGATCAGCACGCACATCAGCAGGAAAAGATAGGACTGGAAGCGAATTAAATTGCTTCGGGTACGAAACAGGTACACCAAGGTTAATACAAACACAAGTAATACGGCCGGCAGCAGGTAGCGGTAAGAGGCGATCGCCGTTAGCAGGGGAATGCTTTTTAATCCGTCATACACTGCGCCGAAGAAGAAATGGATCGTCATTGTTGCAAATGCCAATACCGCTGCTTTTGCTGTGGATCGGAATAAAAGCCATCCGGTAAAAAACACGACCAGGGAGGCCACCCAGTACCAGGTCAGGAGGATGGCGGCAGTACCGGCGCTTACAAAAGGATAGTTGTCATTCCAGCCATGCAGTACGAAGAACAGGGATAGCAGCAGGAAATGGATGGGGTGGATTCGGGTTGCTTTCATCCCTGGTTTTTTTTACGCATCAGGTAGAGTATTCGTTCGGTTCCCGCAATGAACTCGGAACTCAGCACTTCATAATAGACTGAAAACGCTGTTTCGAAATGCTGTCGCGTATACTGGCTAAAAATATCGGTGCGGTGTTGCAATAGTTCCCGAGCTTTTGCATCCTCTTTCGGCACAAATTCAATCAGCAGCAGCCCGCCCATCTGCTGCAACAAATGCGCAATTCGCAGCAACGGGATATTCTTTGACAACGCCAGGTGGTGCACAAGGGCCAACGCCATTACCAGGTCGGCTTGTGCCCGTTGGGTAAATGACATTCGTTCGGCATTTTCCAACCCGATGGCGGGCGTGGGGGCGGCGAGGTCAACCACCAGTGGAAGTATGTCGAGGTCTTTCTCACGCGAGAGTTGATATGCCTGGTCCACACAGTGGCTATCGATATCGGTGCTAATCACGCGCGCGGTCCGTAGCGCCACGATGCGTGAGAAATATCCTTCGTTGGCCCCGAGGTCCAATACCGAGCTGAATGTTATGGTATCCAGCAGTTTTCGTATAACCTGCTCTTTCGTGACAAGGTATTCGTTGCTAAGTATAGTATGGTGATAGTAATTACTCCATCCGCTGCGATGTTTTCCGCGGATGCGCATACAGGACTCCGTGAGCCCTTTCAGTAACACGTCGATTTTTCCCCGGCTGAATTTCTGTTGAATTGCAGTTGTCCGATTGCTGCGTCCGGCAATTTTTTTTTGAAGAAATACATGCAGCCACACTCCCAGGTTGAAAAAGCTCCGGAATGGCAGCAGCGCGCCCGCGGTAGAAACGGGTATGCCTTCGGGAAACAACGCCAGCAATCGCAGCAGTTCTGCATCGGTATAATGGGCCAGGTAAAGTGGAAATAAAAAACATTCACAGAATTGCCGGTATGCCGTCCACGGCGAACCCTCATGGTATCGTTCAAATGAAAGGCTGTCGATCAATACCGGCCGGCCATCGAGAAACTGCACGTTAAACGGGGTGGCGTCTTTCAGGATCATACCGTGATCGAGCGCGATCCTGTTCACCGTCAATAGAAGCAGCGCTGCATCTTTCAGCATCCCGACGCTCCACTCGTAAGGATAGCTAATAAAGGGAAGCTGCAGTGGCAGCAGTGTTTTGTAGCAATCGCTGCTGCCGGTGAGGTTCTGTTCCACTTCCCGGTGCGCAATCAGCAACCGTTTACGGGCCAGCATCTCATAAAGGCCGGAGCTCATCAGATGATCATAGTCCGGAGCGTATGAGCGGTTCACCTGCCGGTACCAGGCATTGTCATGCCTGAACATAAAGCCGGCAGGGTCGCGGAACGATGCGGGGTGAGCGCAGGGTTCAGTCATCGCGCCATTCTTTAGTGCGGGACTCTTTTTTCCTGCCCGAAAAGAACGCCCGGATCTTTCCCCAAAGATTTTTGAAATAGAATAGTGCACCCAGGATGGCCGCAATGATCATCTGGATAAGATAGGTGCCGCTACCCGGGTCGACATATAATAGGCAGGAATGCATCAAACGGTTTATATGCAATGTACACAATAAATTCCGGCGGATCCCGCGCGCATGTTACAGGTAGTTAAGGTTGGTTTTGGGTGAAATGGCGAGCAGGGTTTCATACATGAGCAGGATCGTTTGTTCGATGTCATCGCGATGCAGCATTTCAACAGTGGTATGCATATATCTCAGCGGAATAGAGATGAGCACCGAAGGGCATCCATCGTTGGCATATGCAAAGGAATCAGTGTCGGTGCCTGTGCTCCGGGATACGGTTCGCATTTGCACCGGTATCTTTTTCCTGTTTGCCGTTTCGATAACGATATTCAGCAATTTGTTGTGGATAGCAGGGCCATAAGCCAGCGAAGGTCCCTTTCCACAAAGCACGTCGCCTTCGATGATCTTGTTCACCATTGGGGTATGTGTGTCGTGCGTAACATCGGTGATGATGGCGATATCGGGTTTCAGTCGCCGTGCGATCATCTCTGCTCCACGCAGCCCTATTTCTTCCTGCACGGCATTTACAATGTATAAGCCATAAGGAAGGTTTTTTTTATTTTCCTTTAATAAGCGTGCTACTTCGGCAATCATGAATCCGCCTACGCGGTTATCGAATGCGCGGCCGACATAATTTCCATATCCGAGCTCTTCGAATCCGTCGACGTAGGTCACTACGGATCCGATATGGATACCCAGGTCCTCTACCTGCTGTTTATTTCTGGCGCCGCAATCGAGAAAAAGGTTCTCGACTTTGGGCTGTGTTTCCTTGCTGTCGGCGCCACCGATGCGGGTATGGATCGCGGGCCAGCCGAATACCGCTTTCACCGGGCCCTTTCTCCCGTGGATGAGCACACGCTGGCTGGGAGCGATCTGGTGATCCACGCCGCCGTTTCTTTTTAAATAGATCAATCCTTCCGGGTTGATATAATTGACGAACCAGCTGATCTCATCGGCATGCGCTTCTATGACAACTTTAAAATCCGATTTGGGATTGATGATGCCCACGGCCGTGCCATAAGGATCGACCATCGTGGTGTTTACATATGGCTTAAGATAATCGAGCCATAATTTCTGCCCCGGGCTTTCAAAGCCGACAGGCGAAGGGTTATTGATATACGTTTTAAGGAATGCTAACGACTGACTGTTTAATATGGATTTCGACTTTGCAACTTTTGCCATCCTCAATTGTTTAGAAGGTCAAAAGTAAGTAAAATGAAGAATGGTATTTTTAAGCCTATTTTTGAACCGAAAAAAATATTGCGGTTGAATATTTCAGGATTTATAGCGAGAAGGATCGCCTTTAACAGCCAGCGCTCTTTTTCGCGGTTCGTGGTCAGGCTTTCTGTTGCGGCAACGATTATCAGTGTAATGATCATGATTATTACACTTGCGTTTGCCAGTGGTTTTCAAACCACCGTCAGCGACAAGGTGTTTAATTTCTGGGGGCATATACGCATTCATAACTATGAAGCCGCCAGGATAGCCATCGCGGAAGAAACACCGATTCTTCGCAGTGATTCGGTTACCGATCTGAAAAAGACCATCCCCGAAATAAAAACGATCCAGGCCTATGCCACGCGCAACGCCATCTTAAAAACGTCTGAGAATATCGAAGGGGTGCTTTTTAAAGGTGTGGAGAGCGACTACGATTTTTCCAACCTCGACCGCTTCCTTGTGGCAGGCCGCTGGATCCGGTTCTCCGATACATCGGCGTACAGTACGGAGATCAATCTTTCCGAGTCGATGGCGGAAGAACTGAAATTGAAGGTAAACGACAAAGTGCTCATTTATTTTATCCAGTCCGATAACAGTGCGCCAAGGCCGCGCAGGCTTACCGTAGCCGGGATATTTAAAACCGGTATTGAGGAATACGACAAGCTGATTGCGCTGGGCGACCTCAAACTGATTCAACGGCTCAACAACTGGAAGCCCGACCAGATTGGCGGCTATGAATTGTTTTTGAAAAATTACCAGGATATGGATGAAGTGAGTGAAGATATTTTATACAGGATCCCGATGGATCTGCGCAGCAGCACCATCCGGGATATCTTTCCGAATATTTTCGACTGGCTGGCGCTGCAGAATAAAACCATTTACATTATCCTGATCATCATGGTGATTATTGCCACATTGAACCTGGTGACCTGTTTGCTGATACTTGTTTTGGAAAGAACCAGGATGGTGGGTACGCTGAAAGCATTAGGCGCCGGTAACGCGATGGTGCAGAAGATCTTCCTTTTCCAGGGGGCTATTATCAGCCTGGCAGGCCTCGCGGGTGGCAATGTGCTGGGGTTGCTGGTATGCTGGCTGCAGCAGCGGTTTGGCTTTATAAAATTGCCCGAAGATGCTTATTACATCAGCCAGGCTGCCGTGAACATTGTGTGGTGGGAAGTGGCCGCGGTGAATATATGCACATTCCTGATCTGTTTCCTGGTGTTGATGATCCCAACGCTGATCATCCGGAAAATACAACCCGTAAGGGCCATACAGTTCAGGTAATTTTCTCTCATCAGGCATATAGCAGGCTGCAGCCGCGAATATCACTGCTGTCCATTCTCCCGATAATTTCGAAATCGCCATCGGGATATAATTTTCCCAGGTCATCCGTTGCTATAAATGAGCAGGAATACAAATTGCCGAAGTCTATCACGTTCACCAGCCCGCTTTTTACAATATTGCCTGCAGGAAAAATTGTTAGCGGATCGTCTTCTTCGCGCATTACGATACGCATCCACGGCGGGCAACTGAACAGGCCGTTTCCGCGCGAATAGGCCTGCGATAATAATTCCGTCATTCCGTATTCGGAGTGCACACCGGATATTTTCCATGCCGATTGCAGTAGCCGGTGCACTTCTTCGCGCGTGATTTCTTTTTTTCTTCCTTTCATACCGCCCGTTTCCATCACCGTGGTATGCTTCATCGGAAACGGAAAGGGAAAGGATGCGGCAAAATCAAGTAATGCGAACGTTACGCCTATCAGTAATGTTTTCTGCCCCTCAGCCTCATTTTTTTTAATCA
>JBGAJL010000099.1:0-16443 GCA_044224935.1 Flavitalea sp. | reverse complement strand
TATGCACTCTTCCCTTTACGTTCCGCAGTAGCCGGGTTGGCCGCTTAGAATAATTTAATCCCTTTTAGATAAGGATGCTGCGGAGACAAGCCTTTCTGCTCTTTTTACGAGATCGAAAAACTCTGCGCGGTATCCTTCCCTGTCATTTTGAATTGTATATTTTGCTATCGACCGGATTCCTTCAAAGGAAGATTGTTGCCTGAATTTTGAGTTGTTCAGCAGCATTCCAAATTCGGCTACGGCGCTTGCGAATTTGAAATTCTCCGAGCTGTTTTCCATATTTTTATCTGTAACGGAATGAACAATCAGCTGGCTCTTGTCGCCGGCGGGCTGTTTATAGCGGAACTTGATGGTCATTAATTCATTGCTTACCACTCCATGCCCGATCGAGGCCGGCTGCTGATATTTTAGCGGATCCACTTTCTCCCCGAATTCATTTACCACTCCAAAAGGAATAATTTCATACAGAGCCGTCACCGTGTGGCCGCTTCCCAGCTCTCCGGCATCTTTTTGATCGTTATTAAAATCTTCTTTATTCAACAGCCGGTTTTCATAGCCAACCAGCCGGTATGCCTGCACTTTCAGTGGATTAAATTCTACCTGCAATTTCACGTCCTTGGCAATGGTAAATAAGGTGCTTCCGAATTCATGTACCAATACTTTTTTTGCTTCATTTAAATTATCGATATAGGAATGATTGCCATTGCCTTTGCCGGCAAGGAGCTCCATCTTGCTGTCTTTATAATTGCCCATTCCATATCCGAGCACGGTGAGAAACACACCCGATTTTCTTTTTTCTTCTATTATTTTCACCAGGTCCGCATCGCTGCTCGGGCCCACATTAAAATCACCATCCGTGCAGAGTATTACCCGGTTATTGCCATTGGCGATAAAATTTTGCTTTGCAGCGGAATAAGCCAGCAGGATACCTTCACCTCCCGCAGTAGACCCCCCAGCTTCCAGCGATTCAATCGCATTGCAAATTTTTTCTTTTTCATTTCCAGGCGTTGATGGCAGGACCAGTCCGGCATTGCCGGCATATACAACAATAGCTACCCGATCCTTTTCGCGAAGCTGGGACACCAGCAATTTCAGAGAAGATTTTACCAGCGGCAGTTTGTTTTCATCCATCATCGAGCCGGAAACGTCTATCAGAAAAACAAGGTTAGCCGCCGGCAGATTTTCGAGGGGAATATTTTTCCCTTGCAATCCAATCATTACCAGTTGATGGCTACGGTTCCAGGGGCAGGCGGCTATCTCCGTATTAATTGAAAATGGATCCATACCGGCCGGTTGAGGATAATTGTAGTGAAAGTAATTTATCATTTCTTCTACCCTGACCGATCCGGCGGGCGGCAACTGCCCGGATTGGATAAACCTCCGTACGTTGCTGTAAGAGGCTCCGTCGACGTCTATTGAGAAAGTGGACAGCGGATTTTCTTTCGCGGATAAAAAAATATTTTCGGCGTTTGATGCGTATTCTTCCGTGTTAAAATCAGGAGCACTGGGGTATAGCCGTCGTTTTGCACTTGATTTGCTGATTTGAATACCTTGCACTCTTCCCTGTAGCCGGGAAGGAAGATCTTTTGCTGCGTCGGCGTTGGGGGAATATCCCGTTATCACCACTTCTTCCTCCCGGACATCGGCAATGAGGCTGACAGACAAATTGCTTTCTTCTTTCCTGATTTTAATCGTAGAAGCTTTATACCCCGGCGCGCTGATGAAGAGCTTTGCGGGCAGCCGGGTTGTGCGGATGGCAAAATGCCCAGAATTATCGCATGTAACGCTATTGCTTTCGGCTTTAATAACGACAGTTGCATTTGCAACGGGCTTGCCGCTATACGCATCTGTAACCTGGCCCTTTATCAGGGCATCAGGAGAAGCGGCGTTAGGAGAGACAGGGTTGTAAAGAAATGACCAGGAGAGTCCCAGGGTTAGGGCGATAAAAAGATATTTCATAAATCTTATTTTCATACCGGATGCGGAAAAATTCCGGATTACATAAGATGCAGCAAAAAATTATTATTTTACTTCGAACACCCCGCTTCTGAGCTTTGTTAAAGAACATATCGATCCTTCTGATGACGGCATGCTGATCCGGTCATATAAAGCGACCGGAGACCTTGCCGTGCTGGCCCGTTTGTATCAAAAATATATAGAGCTTATCTATGCGGTCTGCTTCAGATACCTCGAAAGGCGCGATGAGGCGCAGGATGCTGTGATGGAAGTTTTTCAATTGGTCGCGCGGAAATTATTGCAGCATGAGGTTACAAACGTTAAGAGCTGGTTGTATGCAGTGGCAAGGAATTATTGCCTGATGCAGCTGCGAAGCAGTTCGAGGGTTATCTCTGTTTCTATCAGCGATAATATGCAATTTGAAGATGAAATGCATCCTGATGATGAAAAAGAATGGAAATTGCAGTTGCTGACAAAGTGTATGGAAAAACTTTCACCGGAACAGCAAAAAAGTATTTCGCTATTCTATCTCGAGCAGAAGTGCTATAAAGAAATTGCGGGAATCCTGGCGCTTGAATGGAACAAAGTGAGAAGCCTGATACAGAATGGCCGGAGAAATTTGAAAATTTGTATGGAACAGTCATGAGTGGAGCAGACAAAAATATGAATCAATATTCCGCTTCGGATATTCAGAAATATCTGGAAGGAAAGCTGTCGGCGGCAGAAATGCATAAAATGGAAGATGATGCGCTCTCGGATCCGTTTCTTGCAGATGCGATGATGGGCATGGAACTGTATTCGGCCGAAAATGATTTCGAAGCATATAAAAAAGATATTGCCGGCCTGCATGACCGGCTGAAGCAAAAAACCGGTACTGGCAAAGCAAGGATAATGGTTGTGTGGAAAATTGCCGCCGTATTATTGGTGCTGGTTACAAGCATTGCCTTGGTTTATTTTTTCACGGTAGAAAACGTCAGCAAATCTAAAACACTGGCAAAAAAAGAAGAGAAGATCCCAAATATTTCTTTGCCTGAGGATACTTCCGGCGCGGCCGGTGAGAATTCCGAAAAGGATCTAACCAGTCAAAATAAAGCAAAGCAGGAAGAATATGCTCCTGCAGAAAAAGACCTCCCGGGAGCGCGAACAACCATATCGGATAGTAATAAAGGTTCCGGTAAAAAGGATATACCGGCGGCGGGCGTGATGGAAAGAACACCCTCTCCATCTGTTATAAGCCCGGAAAAGAGAAGCGGCCTGGATAGCCAGCGATCTGCGGCCCAATTGTCGTCAGTTCCTGCCCGGCGCGAGATCGAACTTTCGCGTGCGCCCGAAGGCAAAGTCGCGGGAGTTGAAATACAGAACGATTCCAATGCAGCAGATGAGGAGGTGGTGATATCGGGCTATTCGGCGAAAAAGAGAAGATCCTTCAATGCTGAATTGGATAAAATAGACAACCGTACGAAGAGGCGATTCGCGCCCAAAACCGGCTGGGAAAATTTTATGTTGTATGTTGAGCAGCATAAGATGGATTCGGTTCCTGTTTTCCTGAAGGGACGGGAAATTGCTGAATTCGATATTAACGATGATGAAAGGCCCGGTAATATCCGGATTATTCAGTCACTATCACCTGCCCACGATTCGGCCATAATCCGCCTGCTCGAAAAAGGGCCCGGTTGGGAAGTGCTAAAAGGCAGGCAGCGGAAATTGAAACTGGTAATAGAATATTAATGTAAAGACCAGCAGCTTCACCATTTTTTAAATATGATAAACACGGCGAGCACGATCAGGCAAAACCCTACGATATGATTCCATTCGAACCGCTGCTTGAAAACGACAAAGGAGAATATCATAAATACGACAAGCGTTATGGCTTCCTGGATCGTTTTTAATTCCACGAGATCAAACGGGCCGCCATCACCTTTAAATCCGATTCGATTGGCCGGCACCTGGAACAGATATTCGAAAAAGGCAAGCCCCCAGCTGATTAGAATCACGCTTAACAGTCCAAGGCTGGCTCCCCAGGAATATTGTTTAAATTTTAAATGCCCGTACCAGGCCATCGTCATGAATGTATTGGAAATGATCAGTAGCCCGATTGTATAGAAGCCCTTCATTGACCGAAGTTAAATAATCCTAAACGACAAAAAGGTTCAACTTATCTTCAGCTTATCCACCTTTTTTGCAATAGGAATGGTTGTTGTGTTATCTTCAGCTTATCCACCTTTTTTGCAATAGGAATGGTTGTTGTGAATTCTGCTTTTATCAGGAACAATATTATTGTGGGGAAAATCGGCATTGACGGCGCAGGCCCCCTTCACTGCAATCCGGTAAGTTAATGGGGCTGGGAGGGCCGGGATAATTTCTTCTTTCCTTTGACGACCCATTTCAGTGCTCTTCTTTTTAAAGAAATTACCCGGTTCTGGTCGTGCTCGCTGGCATAGATCCGGTACGCGGAAATGATGTCGCGGTAAGACAGGGCGCCTATTAATTTTTTACCCTGCAAATCGGTTACGGGCAATGCATCGGCATTTGCAAAAGCCATGATATGAACCGCATCCTTCAGGGTGTCATCGGGGTTTACGACAGGATATTTTTTGTTTTCGATATTTTTAAGTGCAGCGGCATTTTCGTGATTTGGCTTTAATACCTGCTTCACCTTTATCATGCTTAATATATCGGGTCCGTATTCGTTGGGGGTAGCCACACCACGGCGTGCGATCTTTTCCGTCATGATCGTATTTTTCATTAATAAATAGGAAACAACGAAAGAAGCGATGCAGGCCGCCAGCAGGGGAAGAAGCGCATTCGACTGGCCGGTGGTTTCGATAGCAAAGATAACAGACGTTAATAATGCACGCGAGGCCCCGGCAAACATGGCCGACATGCTTACCAGCACGGCGCAGGGTATTTCAATACCTGCATGCGGAAATAAATACATCGCCGCCATTCCCGCCAGTGCTCCGGCAGCACCGCCGATGGTCAGCAGAGGCGCCAGCGTTCCGCCCGAGGTGCCGCTTCCCAAAGCAACAGCCCAGGAAATGAATTTAAAAATACAGAGCGAGAGGACCACTTTCAATGTCATGTTGCCTGAAAGCAGGCCGGTAATATTATCATATCCAACGCCCAGTGTGCGCGGAGCAAAATATCCGACTATGCCCACAACAATGCCTCCGATTGCCGGCCACCACATCCAGTGGATGGGCAATTTCTCAAAGGCATCTTCAATAAAATAAACAATACTGGTTATCCCTGCGGCGATAAACCCCATTAACAATCCAATGCAACTGTAAATAGCAAGCGCTTCATTGCCCGGCACGGCAATAAATGGCGCAGGAAATACCGGCCCGGATTCAAAAAAAACATGATGCCCCGCCGCGCCTGTGATACAGGCAATGGCAACGGGTATGATGGATCTTGGAGAGAATTCAAACAATAATAATTCGATGGCGAGAAAGATAGCGGCGATGGGGCTGCCGAAAATAGCCGACATGCCCGCGGTGGCGCCCGATGCCAATAATATCTTTCTTTCATACGGACTTATTCTTAACAACTGGCCTATTGTTGAGCCCAGTGCGCCGCCTGTTGCAATGATGGGGCCTTCTGCACCGAACGGTCCGCCGGTTCCGATGGAGAGAGCAGAGGAGAAGGGTTTAAGATAAGTGATCGAAGGCCTTATGCGGCTTTCATTGGTGAGGATCTGTTCCATCGCTTCAGGAATACCATGGCCGCGTATGGCTTTGGAACCATAAAGCGCCATCAATCCCACCAGCACGCCACCGATTGCCGGAACAATAATTACCCAAATGCCATAATTATTTGTTGCGGGTGAAGCGGGGCCCATTGAGAAAACCTGGTGAAACGAAATATTGGTGATCAGGTTGATCAGGTGCACAAGAAATTTGGCGATAATACTGATCAGTCCCGCAATCAGAACGGCAAGCGCTGTAATATACAGCAGCCGCTTTTTATCCGTTTCGGGCTTCTGATAGCTATCCGGATTTATTTCTTCATCCAGCGAAATACTGATGGGTATGCGATCATGCACCTCAGACATATATTGAAAATTTATTCATGGCCATTTTGAAGGCCGATAGATTTTTGCAAACGCTTTCTGTCGTTGATCTTAATATATTTTCCGGATATGGTAAGCATTTGCTGCGCGAGCAATTCATTGAATGATTTGAAAATCGTTTCATAAGTGGTTCCGGCAAACGAAGCAATATCCTGCCGCGAAATGGCGAGTGAGATAAAACCTTCGCCGTTGGTTCCGAAAACTTCCTGCATTTCGAGCAGGGCCACGGCTATCCTGCCTTTTACATCCATGTGTACGAGATCGCGCATTTTTTTTTCGGCATGCTGCAGTTCGGTGGCATATATTTTCATCAGCTCATAGGTAAACCCCGTATTGGTTTGCAGAAGGGTCGCCAGTAGTTCATTATCGATAAAGCAGACTTTGACATCTTCCAGGGCTATTGCGGAGACGGGGTATACCGAATTGCCGCCAAAACCGCGATGGCCCAGCGTGTCTCCGGGTTTTGAAAAGCGGATGATCAGTTCTTTTTCGCTGCCCCAGTTCTTCAGAACCTTTGCGCGGCCCGCGTTGAGGAAGAACATTCCTTTTACGGGTTCTCCTTCTTCGAAGATCTTTTTTCCTTTTTTTAGGGTAAATGTTTTCTTTTTTATACCAATCAGTTCTTTCCATTCGGGGATGCAATGGCGGCACAGGAAACAGGATTGCAGGTCACAGTCGGCCCTATTCATTTTGCAAATATATATTGTCTATGCAATATTTTTATACTTAAATTTGCATAATACAATAGAAATTATATAATATAAATAATGTTTTATGGATCCAGAATATAGCTCCCCCTTATCAAAAGCAGTACTAACCGGCGTTTTCGCCGGCATCGCCACTACACTTATCTGTCTCGGCTACGATGTGTTTTACAGGGAAAAGACAAGTTTTGCCCTTTCTGAACTGATCAATGTGTCTTCACTGATCTTCCTGGTCAACCTTATCTTCCTGGTTTTCGGTGTGGTGTATTATTTTTTTATACGCATGAAGGTAATGGGCAATGTGCTGTATATGATGTGTATTGCATTGCTCACCGTGCTGGCGGCAGTGAAATCAGCCTCCGTGCATCGCACCGACGACCTGAAGGCAAACGGAGAATTTCAACACCTGCTGGTGGTGCTGGTATTAATTATTGGCGTAATTGGTTCTTTTGGCATCCCTTTATTGTTTAATAACAAGAAGTTTGAAGAAAAAGTGATGTAAATGCCTGCATATCTTTGCAGATCATGAACCGCATCGTTATCTTCTTTGCTTTTATCCTGTTGACCGGTGAGCTATCGGCCCAGAGAGATCAGCGCCCTTATGTGGTTGCTTATTTCGCCGGCAGGATAGAACAGCTCGATAGCATCGATGTCAGTGCAATTTCCCATCTTATTTATTGTTTTGGACATCTCGATGGATCCCGTTTCAGGCTGAACAGCGCACGCGACACGGCCATGATCCGGAAAATGGTGAGCCTTAAAACAAAGAACCCGCAACTGAAAGTGATGTTGTCGCTCGGAGGATGGGGTGGATGTGAAAACTGTTCGGACGGATTTTATACGGCGGATAAAAGAAAAATATTTGCAGCGTCGGTGAAAGAGCTGTCGGATTATTTAAAAACCGATGGAATTGATATGGATTGGGAATATCCCACCGTGCGGCTGGATAATGATATCGACCATGAGCCCGTTCACAAGACCTCTCCCGAAGACAGAAAAAATTTCACCGACCTGTTGCTGCAACTCCGCAATGCACTCGGCAAAAATGCCATAATCAGCTTTGCAGCGGGTGGTTTTACTACTTATTTAAAGAGAGCGGTTGAATGGAAAGAAGTTATTAAGACTGTCGATTTTATCAACCTGATGAGTTATGATCTCATCAATGGTTATGCAACGGAGACGGGCCATCATACTGCATTATATTCTACCCCGCACCAGGCAGAGTCGACCGACAATGCAGTGAAATATCTTCTGGCTGCCGGCGTCCCATCACGCAAAATAATTATCGGGGCCGCTTTTTATGCACGGGTCTGGGAAAATGTACCTGCGGAAAATCATGGACTATACCAAAGTGGAAAATTCAAAGAGGGATATGCGTATAATGAGTTTGATAAACGGATGAAAGGATTTACTGCTTACTGGGATGATGTGGCCAAAGCACCGTATTCGTACAATGCCGCAGAAAAAAAATTTGCGACATATGATAATAAACGGTCTGTTGCGCTCAAAACAAAATATGTTTTAGACCATCATCTGGGCGGTATTATGTTCTGGGAGATCAGTAACGATACATACCGGCACGGGTTGGTGGATGAGATCCGGGCGCAGCTGAATGGAATGACCCATTCTCAGCCATGAAAGCTTGGTAATTCCAATGAAATGAGGCGCTGAAACACTGTGGAATTAATTTTAATCTCTTTTTAAACGTTTGGAAGCTGTAAAATCAGGATGTTTTATCTGCTTTTCGTTACTTTAAAGTTGGTAAAATGATCTGCATGCGATGGATAACACCTTTTTTTATAATAATTTCTCTTTCGCTGACCTCCTGTGTCGACCAGCAACGCGAAAAACTGCTGACTCAAAGGGAAACAGCATTGTATACCCGGGAGCAGGAACTGCTGTTAAAGCAGAAAAGCCTCAGGTTTCGTGAGGAGCAGCTCGACGAACAACAGCGAAAGATCGATAGCATTCTTAAGCGTCATTCAGCGGTAATGAAAACGGATAGCCTCGTGCAGGCGGATTCTGTAGCGATAGACTCTGCACTGCTGGGTAACTGGGCCGTCCGGATGACCTGTACGGAAACCAGTTGTCCGGGTTCTGCCGTGGGCGATCTGAAACTGGAACAATGGAACCTGGCGTATGACGGTCATAATATAGTGGCGAAAGCCAGCTCAAGGGGGCGCCTTGTACGAACCTATACAGGCCCCTATACGGGCAACAACCTCGAACTCACCGAGCTCCATGATACGTTGCCCGTTGATACACGGATAGTGGTGCGCCTGCGCGTGCTGGACGATCGCAAAATGGATGGTCAGCGCGAAATTATCCGTGACGATGCGTGCAAGATTGTTTATGCTCTTCAGTTTAATAAACAACAGCGATGAGCGGATTATTATTTAACAGTGTGCTGCTGCGGATCGGTGATCTGACACTGCCGTTAACCAATCCGGTGATTATTTTCTCGCTGGTGCTTTTCATTATTCTTTTTGCGCCGATTGTTTTTAACAAGATCAGGGTTCCGCATATTATCGGGCTGATTCTTGCGGGCATCATCATCGGTCCCTACGGATTTAATCTTTTGCTGCGCGACAGCTCGATGGTGCTGTTTGGTACGGTGGGCCTGATTTATATCATGTTCACGGCGGGCCTGGAAATCGATATTGAAGAATTTAAAAAAAATAGTCTTAAAAGCCTTGTATTTGGTTTGCTGACGTTTATCATTCCGATAACATCCGGCTTTCTCGGCGCATATTATTTATTAAAATTCAGTATTCCTTCTTCGATCGTGGTGGCCTGCACGATGGCTTCACACACATTGCTCGCCTATCCCATTGCAAGTAAGTATGGTTTATCGAATATCCGTTCGGTGACGATGGCGATCGGCGGCACGATCGTTACCGATATTTTAGCGCTGCTTGTGCTGGCGGGGGTGGTAGGGATGACGCGCGGTAATATGACGGCGGCATTCTGGATCCAGCTTTCTATTTCAACGATCATTTTCGGCTGTATTATCTTTTTTATCTTTCCTATTATCGCCCGGTGGTTCTTCAAAAGATTTGAAGACAATATTTCACAATATATTTTTGTGCTTGCCCTCGTTTTTCTTGGTTCGTTCCTTGCCGAACTTGCAGGTCTTGAAGCGATCATCGGCGCGTTTCTTTCCGGCCTCACGTTAAATCGGTTTATTCCATTGCGTTCGGCCTTGATGCACCGGATCGATTTTGTCGGCAACGCCTTTTTCATTCCTTTCTTTCTTATCGGTGTGGGGATGCTGGTCGATTTCCGGGTTATTTTTAATGGGTTCGGCGCATTGAAGGTGTCGGGACTGATGATTATCACTGCTATCGCATCTAAATTCATCTCGGCCTGGTTGACGCAAAAATCTTTTCGTTTATCGGCTAAAGAGCGGCAAATGCTTTTCGGCCTCAGCACGGCCAGGGTGGGAGCCACATTGGCCGTTGTGCTTGTTGCTTACAATCTTATTATTGGTGAAACTGAAAATGGCGAACCGCTGCGTTTGGCGGGAGAAGACGTGTTGAACGGCGCCATCCTGATGATCCTCGTTACCTGTACGGTCAGTTCTTTTAGCGTGGAGCGCGCCTCCCGCCAGCTCGCACTGGACGAAGAAAATAAAATTCCTGAAGATGAACGTACGGCAGGAAAGATCCTGATCTCGCTGGCTTATCCGAAAACGGTTAATGACCTTATCGATCTCGGATTGCTTCTTAAGCCTAAAGGCAGTACGATCCCGGTGCACCTTTTACACGTGGTGCCCGAAGAAAGTGATGATGGCCGTCTGCGGGCAGTGGGGCAGAAGATTCTGCAACATGCCTTATCGCGGGTGGCTGAAACGGAAAAACATGTGATCCCGCTGAGCCGTTTTGATTTGAATATCAGTAACGGTATTGTATATACGATAAAGGAACAGGATATTACCGATGTGCTGATCGGGCTGCACCAGGAAGCGACCGCTACCGATTTTCTGGGTCCTGTTGCCGAAAAAATTATTCGTCGCAGTTATGAGACGGTGTATGTGTATCATCCTGTTCAGCCCGTCAATACGCTGAGGAGACTGGTGGCGATTGTTCCGCCGAAGGCCGAACTGGAGCCCGGCTTTCCACACTGGTTTGGGAAGCTGGCCACGTTGAGCCGGGAAGCGGGCTTGTCGATGGTTTTTCATGCCAGCGAACCGACTATTACGGAATTGCAGGATCAGGCGGGGAAAATGCATTCCCTGACGATAGACTATCAGAAATTTTCGGACTGGGATGATTTTTTAATATTGTCGCGTCAGCTCAGGCCGAATGATCTGCTGGTGATTATTTCCTCCCGGAAGGGGCATGTTTCGTATCATCCTTATCTGCAAAAAGTGCCGCAATATCTCTCCAAATATTTCACGGCCAACAGCTTCCTGATCGTTTATCCGCGTCAGTTGGAACATGGGCTGAACATGAATAATATTGAACATGTTGACGGCACGCTGATCGAAACCCTGTCGGGCAATGTGGGGAAACTGGGCAGGGCCGCAGCATACCTGAGACGGTTCTTAAAAAGGAAGTAACGGGGGGTGTTTTGATATTCAGTTTTTTTTATTATTTTTCTTTTTTAACCCCTAAACATCCCTTTTCCATGAAGTATTATGTAATGGCATTTAAGAACTTTTTTCAGTTCAAGGGCCGCGCCAACAGAAGTGAGTATTGGTACTTTGTATTGTTCAACATTATTTTCGCTGTGGCGGCCATCGTTGCCGATAATGTTCTGAGCTTAACTTTTGCAGAAAGCCCTTATGGTATTATTTATTCGTTATATGCTTTGGCAGCATTGATTCCAGGGCTCGCCGTTACGGTAAGAAGATTGCATGACGTTGATAAATCGGGCTGGTATATTTTGATTTCGCTTATTCCGATTGTCGGTTCGATTATTCTTCTCGTTGCACTGATCAAAGAAGGGACACGCGGTGAAAATCAATATGGCCCCGATCCTAATGGCGATGTGACTTTTGATTTTGAAACTTCACAGGCGACAAATTGATGAGAGATAAGTAATATTATTGCAAGCAGGGCTGCTTTATAGCAGCCTTTTTTATTATATTCCTGTAAATTCGCCTTCTAAATCATTTCATATGCAAAAATTATTTTTGTTGATTGTTTTATCGGCTTCATTGTCTTTTGGCGCCAATGCCCAATCAATCAAGACTCCTCAGCCTTCTCCCACGCAATTTGTGCGACAGGATTTTGGGCTGTCAAATATCGAACTTTCTTATTCAAGGCCGGGAGTAAAGGGCCGCACTATATTCGGGGATTTGGTGCCTTATGGAAAGGTTTGGAGAACAGGCGCAAACCAGGCTACCACGTTAACCTTCGGGGATGATGTAATTATAGGTGATACAAAAGTGCCTGCAGGTAAATACGGGTTGTTGAGCATCCCTGATAGGAACGAATGGACTTTTATACTGACCCGCCAGCTGGATGTTACCAACCCTGTCGCTTATAAGCAGGATCAGGATGTAGTGCGCGTGAAGGTGACACCTCATGAAATGCCTATGTCGCTGGAGAATTTAACCATTCTCTTTTCCGATATCACCTCTTCAAGCTGCAATTTGCTGCTTTGCTGGGATAGAACGTATGTTTCTCTTCCTATCCGCACGGAAATAGATGCGAAGATTATGGCACAGATCGACAATGCAATGAATAAGGACAGTTGCCCTTATTTCGCATCTGCGGTTTATTATTTGGATAATGGAAAAGATCTGAACAAGGCCCTGGAATGGTTTGATAAGGCCATTGCACAAAATCCCGATGCTTTTTATGTGGTTTATCAGAAAGCACGCTGCCAGGCGAAAATGGGTAAGAAACAGGATGCGATTGCTACGGCAAAAAAATCAATAGAATTATCGAAGCGGGCTAATAATGCCGATTACGTTGCGCTGAATGAAAAACTGATCAAATCGCTTCAGTAGGAAGAATAGAGCCGCCTTCGGGCGGCTTTCCAATCGAAACCCGGAGTGATGAGACCTGTTATCTCACACCGGGATAATGATTGATCTATGCCGCCTTTCTCTGCCTCACTTTAAAATATAATATCAGCCCCACTATCACCATCACCACCTGCATAGCGGCCCAAAACATCGTGCTGATATCCCTTACCGTTTTGCCGCCCCAATCCATGAAATGATGCTTATGAAAGAATGCAAAACTGTATCCTTCCACCAGATCATTGTCACGCACGCGCGAAGACAAAGTGCCGGTGGATGTTTCGACATAATATCGTTCGTTGCCATTGGCAGCGTATGATATTTTCCAGACAGGCAGCCGCTTATTGATAAAATTATATTCGTCTGTGAACCTGTTTACAGGCACAGCAGCCCGGATTGAATCGTTGCCACTGAAAGCGCTGCCCAGGAACCGTGCATACCTCTCATCGCCATTTTGTAGTGGCGCAAGGCTGTTAGCATTAACATAAATAATTTCAGACTGCTCAACCGACTGGCTTTTCATGAGGTCGGCACGGCCATCCGGCTGTGTTGATTTTTTTTTCAGATACAACTGCCAGTACAATTCATCGCCAATGCTGCATAAAGAAATATCCTGCACGGGATTTTTTCCCGCAACAGCAAACAATTGCCTGAAATCCGGATGGATATCCCTGCCTGCTATCTGCTGGCCAATATGATCCGGCAATTTATCTTTTGGCAATATTTTGTCGAGGGCGTGAAAGCCGCCGCTGAAAGTGAACATCAAAGTGAATAAGGAGGCAACCAGCGAAACATACCGGTGGTTGCGCCTGGATTTCACCAATGGATGCGGACCCTTTTTGGTTTTTGTGGTGAAGAAAATAGATAAACCGAACAAGGTGGTTGCAAACCCGGTGAGCGTGATCAGCACCATTAAAAAATATTTGGTATTGCCCAGTGCATTCATCCATTCCCAGGTATGGCAGATACCAAAAAAGGTATCGAAAGCGGCACGTTTATCATCCACTGCAAAACCAAAGCGGCTGGAAGCTGTTTCCACGTAAATGCGGATGCCGTCACCCCTGTCGAATGAAACCTTATACACCGGCAGCAGCCGGTTAATATATTTATATTCTCCATCAAAATGCAGCAGCCTGCTTACGCCGGTGATCCTGGCGCCACGGCTGTTCATAACACCCATTGCCGCTGTCATACAGCAATCATCGCCCGATGCTGCAACTGATTCGTGAACAGGATTTCCTTTATCATCTCCTTCTAAAAAATACCTGGCCAGGAACCTTGCGTATAATTCATCCCCATTCGTGAGCGCTTTACCGGAGCGGGTGCTGAAATAACGGATATCAGCGCCGCCATTATCCACGATGACCTGGTAGAACTGCTGACCCGCTATCTGCACTATATGCATGGTCCGGAAACTGTCGATATGATTATTCAGCAGGCATGATTGTAAATCGATTTTTAATTCGCCGGAGTCCACACCCGGAGAGCTGTAGGATTGTGTGGCGATATGTGGGCGGATATTGGTCATTAACGGATGCATAAAGCCGCTTGAGGCCCAGAGGATCACCGGCACGGCAATGATCAGTGAAAGCGTTCTGTGCCAACGGTAGATTTTTTTTCGCATGGTCCCTGTTATTGTTTTCCGAAATGAAATGCCAGGCCAACCGTGATCTCCCTGGGATCTCCCAGGTTGTAAGAATAGGCAGCGGTTCCATTGGTCGTTGCATTTTTCGATGCGATGACCGCATAATAGCGATTGGTGGCATTGAGTGCATTGATCCAGATTTCCCAGCGCTGCAACCGGTAGCCCGCCCTGAAATTCATCACATCAAAACCATCATAACGTGTTTTATCCAGGTCATCCATAAAATACCCCGACTGGTGCTGCCATTCGGCGCTGATGCGGAAGCCTTTCAGGAAGGCCGGTTTGTATACGATCTCTGCATTGGCCGTGAAGTGCGGAGCGCCGCTCATTTCTTTTCCGCTGTAGTCAATGCCTTTTACAATATTGGTCACAAACATATGCCTGGCATTGGTGCCACTCAAACGGATCCGCCATTCATCAGAGGGCCTTACAGTTATGCCGTATTCGATTCCTGTGTGCCGCGTAGAGCCTGCATTTTCATTCGTATAGCTATTGTCCGACTGGCGCACGGAAATGATCTCATTGGTTCCATCGAGGCGGTACAGGCTCCAGTCGAGATACACTTTATTTTTCAGCAACCCGGCCCAGCCGCCTATTTCATAATTGGAAAATGTCTGCGGCAGCAGGTATGGCGCCACTTTCGCGCTGCTGTACAGATCGGTTAATTGTGGCGGCACATATCCCTGGCTGTAATTCGCATATACGCCAACGTTATGATAATTATAGGTTAATCCCAGTTTAGGCGTAAAGCGGTTAAAATTATTGATGGTAGACGCCGTGCTCACACTTGCCGATCCCGGCACGTTGTTGATAAAATAATATTGAAAGGCATCGAAGCGCAGGGCGAGCACGAATTTCAGGTTCTTCACCGGCGCGCATTCATAATCGATATAGCTCGCCAGGTTCACGATACCTGTTTTGTATTTGCTCAGAAATGAATCGACAGGCGGTATATCATAGCTTATATATTTCCCGGACCCTAGGTCTTTATTCACCGAAATGAATTTGGCGTAATAATCTTGCGGACTGTAATCCACGCTTGCCCCTGCAATCAGTTTGCTCTGCCACCAGCTCATCTGCTGTGTATGGGTTGCAAAAAGTGCATAGGTTTTGAACAGGTTATCATTGATCTGGCCCCTGAATTTTGATGGATCCGAAGTGCTGAAAATTGCATAAGAAGGATTCTGCGCTACGGAATTATCGCGGTAAACCAATGCGATGTTGGTATTGCTGCGCTCATTCCATTGGGTCGACACCATCGATTTATAACGCAATGCATGGGCTTTGCGGTAAGTGAATGTTTGCAGTGAGGTGTAATCTTTGTGTGCAAATTTGATGCTGTCGATCGAGCCGCTCATATTGCTGTAATAATCCACCAGCGTCAGCGTGTTTGTCCAGGTGGTATGATCATTTGCGCGGTAGTCGCTGCGCAGGCTGATAGCTCCTTTGTGATAATCGCTGTATTCAACAGGTCCGTTTCTTTTGTCGGCATAATAGCCGCTTGCAATAAAACCCCATTTGCCCAACTGTGTGCCTGCCTGGAAATCGGCTCTTTTATAACCGGTGTTATTTCCCTGCACGCTTACCTGTCCGCTTGTCAGGGCGGGTGCGCTTTGCGTGATCACGTTGACCGCTCCCCCGATGGCTTCGGCTCCATACAGTGCGGAAGAAGGCCCTTTGATCACTTCAATGGACCTGGCGGCAGGAAGGTTCATCTCCAGCAATGCGTTATGATTATACACTCCTGTCGTACGGATCGGTATGCCGTCTTCCATGTAGAGAAATAAACTTTTGGTGGTCATAGGCTGCCGGATGCTCATTTCGTGCTGTTCGTTGCCGAGGTTCACCATGAACACGCCGCTGACTTTATTGAGTAAATTATCCAGGCGCTGCGCTTTGGTATCTTCGATCGTTTGTTTATTGATGGTGGCAATTGCAACAGGCGCTTCGCTTCTTTTTTGCAGGGTGCGGTTGGCGCTTACGATTACCTCCTGCATATTATTGCTGTTTTTTTTCAGCGCAATATCCAGGTGGCCGGCATCTGTGCGCTGCGAACAGTAGCCGGCAAAACTGGCCTGTATGACCGTTGCAT
>JBGAJL010000098.1:0-17291 GCA_044224935.1 Flavitalea sp. | reverse complement strand
GAACTATAACATAATGTTTGAAGCGAGCTACAATGTTAACGTGGTCACTACTTACAAAATCGGCACTGCATCGGTTGCAAGAAATGCTTATCAGAACACCTCTGCTGTAGATACGTTAAAGAATATAATATCTAACGGTGCAGGCGAAGTACTGATCACGATGATTGGCGACGCAGGCAATACGGCAAGAGGCGGTGTATTATGTGCGATGGTTGTCAGAGCTAACTATGATGATAACCTGCCACCGGCAAAGCCAGCCAATCTTGCGGGAGTACACGTTCCCAATTCGGGGGTTAATCTTACCTGGACAGACAGGGCATACAACGAATCGGCCTATTATGTCTATCGTGCAGCTTCTAAATCAGGACCATATACTTTATTGAACAGCGGAGCGACAAATGCAGACAGCTCCAGCTATTCAGATAAAACAGTGGCCCCGCAAACTACTTACTATTATTACGTAGCTGGTATTAACGCTGCAGGAACAGGTGCATCAAGCGATACTATTAAAGTGATTACGGGTAATAATGCCCCGGTGATCGCGTCGCCTGCTACCGTAAATGTGAAAACAGGCGCTACCGTAAATGCTGATTTCGCAGTAACAGATGATCCGGGTGATGTTGTAACCGTTTCATTGAATAACGCGCAATCCTTCATTTCGCTGCAAAGCCTCGGAGGCGCTAACTACAGGGTTTCCGTATCACCAACCACAAATAATATCGGTTGGTATACGTTAACCGTTAAGGCTGTAGACAACCAGGGTGCAGTGGCCTATAAAGACATCGTGATCAATGTTGCCGATAAAAACACCAGATCTGTATTTATTAATTTCGGAAGCACATTTACTGCGCCGGCTCCCTGGAACAATTGGCTGGGTACGCTTACATCCGGCGCTTCATTGACAAACCTCAAGGATGAAACGAATACAGCTACAGGATTTAATATTACGAACTCCGTGACCTGGAGCGGTAGAAATGACCTGGGTCATTTAACCGGGAATAATTCGGGTGTTTATCCGGATTCAGTTCTTGCAAGCGGCTTAATGGATGCGACGGGCCCGAAATCGTTTGTTATCTCGGGATTGAATAATGCTAAAAAGTACAATGTGGTATTTGTGGGCAGCCTGAACGAAGGAAGCAACAATGTTGTTGAATATTCTTCCGGCTCAACAAAAGACACGCTGAACTCGAAGTATAATATGACGCAAACCGGAAACGTAAATGGATTGACGCCGGTGAATGGTTCGATAACAGTTACCGCTACCAGAGTGGGATCTTCCTCAGTAAACTATCTTAATGCGATGGCCATTGAGGAATATGATCCTGCTGCAGTGACGATCATGAATCCGCTTAATTTGTACGCAGAACCTGTAGATCGTACTACGATTGATCTTACCTGGTCTGACAGAACAGTGGATGAAGACATATTTAACGGGTATGTTCTGGAAAGAGCATTGGATTCATTGTTTACGCAAAATCTCGTATCCGTAAGCCTTCCTGCAAATACGACTAATTACAGATATGCAGGATTGACACCGAACACGAGATACTATTTCAGAGTGCGGGCAAGGAATACCGGAGGCGCGCTTTCCGACTACAGTAATTTTGCCAGAGCGATTACTCCTGCGTCGATTGTTTACATGCATTTCAATTATACCATGCCAAATGCGGCGGCACCGTGGAATAATACGTATTCTTCACCTTCGTTTGAAGGAACTACATTTAGTAACCTGACTAATCAATCAGGAATCTCTTCAGGTTTATCCCTCGTGCTCACGAAGATCTTCAACGGTGAGTTTACAGCGGGTTACACCACAGGTAATAATTCCGGCGTAGTTCCTGATGCGGTTCTGGCGAGCGATTATTGGCAGGATAATACACAGATCTCTGAATTTAAGGTGGTCGGCCTGAATCAGTCCAGACGCTACAGGATAGGATTTATCGGAAGCTCCGGGCCTAACGGATGGTTCAAAGGAAACTATACCGGAACCTATACTGTAAACGGGCGCACGGTTTATCTTAACTCATGGCTTAACAATAGCAAAATTGTTTATATCGATAATATCGTTCCTGCTGATGACGGAACCGTGTTACTTGATTTTTCAACTACGGTCGCTGCCCAGTATTCATTCAATGCAGGACTGCTGATTGAAGATTATACCGATCCTTCTGCTTCTTCATCTTCCGGATCGAACCTGGTGCTCAGTAATCCAAGCATGCTTGCTTCGGCATTGGGCCAGGATCCCGGTACAGGAAATGCAGAAGTTGCCGCACTGGCCGCTTCGCTGAAAACGAAGATGTATCCGAATCCATTTATTGATTTTATCAATATGGATTTCAATAACAACTCAGCGGATAATACTATCAGTGTCGATGTGTATGACCTTTCCGGAAGAATCAGCTACCATAGAAGCTATGGTAAGCTTCCCGCCGGTAACAATACACTAAGCCTGAATGGAGAAGAAGCAGGCATGATCACAGGTGTGTATATCGTTACGCTGAACGTGAATGGTAAACCTGTACAGGCTAACAAAGTAGTGCGAACAAAAAAATAATCCTTTAACAAATGATGCGGCCGGGCTATTTATGTCCGGCCGTTCTATCTTAATGCGGATCAGGAAAAGCATAAAATTTGATACCTTGCCGCGTAAACTGAAAGATTGTGAAATTTAAAGATCTCTTTTTTAATCCGAACAGGACGCTTGGGCAGGACAGGTACGCATGGATCGACTATGCTAAAGGGATCTGTATCATCCTGGTAACGTTCAGGCATGTGCAGGAGGGGCTTCATCCTGAGAACACGCCTTACCCCTATTACTGGCTGAAATTTGCCGACGTGTTCTTCTTCAGTTTCCAGTGCCGCTCTTCTTTATCGTGTCAGGTATCTTTCTCAACGGCGCCCTGGCAAAAAAAGGAGTTAAGGAGTATATCACCGGAAGATTCAGGACGCTCATCTGGCCGATGGTATTGTGGGGCTCTATCCAAATCACACTGCAGTTGATTTTTGCCAAATATGTAAATGCCGACCGCGTACCTATGGACTATCTCAACCTGCTGATTATACCACGCAAGATTGAGCAGTTCTGGTATCTGCATACTTTGTTTTTTACGGGTTCCTTGTATGCGATCCTGAAAGTGTATGGAAAATTCAAACTGATACACCAGGTGTTCCTGGGTATACTGCTGTACAGCATAACCGGATATTTCAGGTATAATGATATCGATCCTGTAGGCGGCCATTTCTTCCTGTTCGATATATTCTTTTATTATATCTTTTTCGCTGTGGGCGATGCTTTCGGGAAAATGATCCTCGATCCGAAGAATTTTAAAATATTCAGCTCCACGAAAACCTTTCTTATTTTTACACCGCTTTTTGTGATGCTTGAATTTTTCTTTACAAGGATCAACATGGCTCATGGTTATGCATCGGGATACAGGCAACCGGATTATTATGTACAAAACCAGTTGCCGGCATTTTTCCTGATCGTGGGATTAATCGGAGGTGCATTCCTGATTCATTGCTCTTTTCTGCTGCAAAAGGTGAATAAGCTGAAATTTATCAGGATTGTCGGTTATCATTCACTTTATATTTATGCTATCCACCTTGCGGTGACCGCCGGCACACGGATCTTCTTCAGGAACGTGCTTCATTATGATAATTTCTTCGTTCTCCTGATTACGAGCACTGTTTTGGGAATTGTGGTGCCGATTGTGTTTTTCAATGTTACCGACAGAATGGGAATGTGGTGGCTGTTTACTCTTAAAAACCCGAACAAGGATCCGAGACATACTGGTAAACATATCTGGAAAACGGGGCCTGGAAAAATAGCCCCCGAAGAACCCATCTCCAGGATTAATCCGCAGGTGATCGAAAAAAATTAATGGCTTCACTGATGCAGCAAACACTTCCACAGGCAAAAGCAAAAATATTTTTTCCAAACCTTGATGGCCTGCGTTTTTTTTCCTTCCTCGTAGTGTTTTTATATCACGGCCATTTATCGATATTCAGTTATCTGAAAGACTCTCAACCCCGTACTTATTCGGTTATCGAGTTTCTCTGTCAGCATGGAAATCTGGGTGTGAATTTCTTTTTTGTATTGAGCGGATTCCTGATTACCTACCTGCTGATTAAGGAAAAGGAATTTACCGGAACCATACACGTGCCCAATTTTTATGTCAGAAGAATATTGCGGATCTGGCCCCTTTATTACCTGTGTGTTTTTATTGGATTCGTTGGATTCAGTTTGCTAAAGAAATACAGCGGTCAGCCGATTGCTGAGAATGCAAACCCGCTGTATTATATTTTCTTCGCCGCCAATTTCGATATCATGCACACCTGGCCCGATAAGCCGGATGCGCTATTGCTGTCCGTATTATGGTCTGTAGCCGTCGAGGAACAATTTTATCTTACATGGCCACTAATCCTGAAGGTGGTGCCTTTGAAATATTACAAATATGTGTTTCCCTCGATAATGGTCCTGGCCCTTATCTTCAGGAGCTTTCATACCGGCGATAACGATCATGAATTTGCCATCCGGTATTTTCATACTTTCTCGGTGATAGGAGATATGGCGCTGGGCGGCCTGTTTGCTTATCTGGTTTCTTATGAAAACAGATTCAAATTGTTTATTATTAATATAAGCAGATCCCAAATCATTCTGCTTTACCTGGCTACGCTTTTTGTAACGCTTTACAAGCACCTGATCTTTCCGCCTGGCATCCCGGTAATATTTGAAAGAATCGTTATTGCCTTTTTGTTTGGCATGATTATTCTTGAACAGAACTACGCCAGACATTCATTGTTCAAACTGGGTAACTGGAAGATCGTGAGCAAATTAGGAATCTATACCTATGGGCTGTACTGTCTGCATTTCCTTGGCCTGTATCTGGCTATTAAGGTAATGAACGCCCTGCGCCTCGATGGCTCGCTCAGCTGGGTCGCCTTTTTGATGATGGGTGTAGCGCTGGTGCTGTCGGTAATCATCAGCCTGTGTTCTTATAACTTTTATGAGAAATGGTTCCTGCGCTGGAAAGATAAATTTGCATTTATAGTGAAAAAATAGATTGTATGAGATCCATATCGAAAATTCCGGGTGCACTGGTGGTATGGATCATCTCGTATTTGATTTTTCTTTCTTCTCTTGTCAATAACCTGTCTGCTTCACACGATTCCATTCATTACCTGTTGGATATACTGAATGGCAGGGAAACATTTCACCAGCATCATCTTTTATATAATTTTTTAGCGGGCCGGTGGAGGCTGATATTTTCATCCATTCCACCTCATTATGCGATCGAATCTTTCACCGCTGTATGGGGCAGCAGCGCGCTGAGTATGGTTTACCTGATGTTCCGCAACCGCTTTCATCTCTATCCGCTCGCGGCGGCAGCAGGTACCGCGATTATAGGATTCTCTTACGGCGTCTGGTTTTACAGCGTTAACATCGAAGTATATATGCCGCCGCTGTTCTTTATATTATCGGCACTATATTTTTTAACGAAGGAGAAACTCTCCAATAATGATATCATAAAAATTGCATTGCTGCACAGCATGGCCATTTTATTTCATGAGGTGAATATTCTTTTTTCTGTGGTGGTTGTTTATGGTATCGTGGCCAATCGCAAACATCTTGACTTCTCACGGGCGGTGTTGCAATATTGTGTTATTGGCATTGTAGTGGCTGGCGGAGCATATTTTATTACCGGATGGTTTTTCGAAGGGCATAACTCTTTTCCGGAATGGATACATTGGGTGCAGGGATATACGGTGGGACATGGATACTGGCAACCACTTAGCCTGAAAACACCCCTGCACGTAGCGACAGGATTTTCACACGCTTTTTTCGGGGGACATTTTATTTTCAAGGTGCCCGCCATTCAACATGCTTTGCAACAATCGCTAAATGGGCATGGCCTTGCCGACGAAATGTTTATTGCTGCTAATATCTCCGCTCCAATGGCCTGGGTTTTGTGCATTCTCACTGTTATAGTAGTCACGGCGATGGTTGTACTGGTTCTCCGGTTTTTTAGAAATTATACCGTTATTGATAAAAGCTTTGGCAATGTTGTGAGGCCGGTATTGCTGACGATCGTCGTTTATTCGGTTTTCTTTTGTTTCTGGATGCCTGAAATCCTGGAATTCTGGATACTACAGATGGTGTTGGTGTGGCTGCTGCTGATCGGCACAATTCCCCTGATGAGCTTCCCGTTTCGCATTCATTTATCGCGGGGCCTGATCATAATTGCGGTGCTGGTATTTTGCATTAATTATTTTGGCAGCCTGCGCTGGATGCAGGATATCCGGAACGACTGGTATTATAACGAGGTTTCAAAAATAAAGGATCAGGTTTCAGCGAACGATCTTGTAATAATAGATAACGAATGGATATTAAAGGATTTTGTACGTTACTATACGAATGCGCAGGTACTGGCGACAGACGAACCGGCTTTTACCAACGAACAGCAGGAAAAACTGAAACGGCAAACCCTGTCGCGGAACGGAAAAGTTTTTATCTATAAAGATGGCCGGTTTACCCGATCTTATTAAACACTTCGACGGGGTTATCACAGAAAATAATTCGCTGCTCCAGGGGCTCATACAGAAAGCCCTCTATCTCCAGTGTTTTCAGATGGCTGTGCAAATGGCTGTAGAACCCGGCGGAGTTGATAATATATATTTTCTTGTCGTGGATTTTTAACTGGTTCCAGGTGACCATTTCAAAAAATTCATCCAGGGTTCCCAAACCGCCGGGCAATACGACGGCCGCATCGCTCATATCGTACATCATCTTTTTCCTGCTGTGCATATCCGGAACAATTGCCATTTCGGTCAGCCCTTCGTGCTGCCGTTCCCATTCAATCAGCACTTTGGGTACCACGCCCATCACCTGTCCTTCATGTTCGAGTACGGAATCGGCCAGGACACCCATCAGGCCTTCTTTTCCGCCTCCATATACTAATTTGAGATCCAGCACGGCGATCAGCTTGCCTAATTCTTTTGCATGTTTGGCAAACAAAGGATTTTTACCCTCCTTTGAACCGCAAAAACCGCCACTGATTGTATTTTCATGACGATACAAGATAGCTCATACTTAAGTTGTTCGCAATTTTATTACCTTGGATTTTTGTAATTAATATTTTATCTATGTCGTCTGCGCTGCTGTTCTCATTCGTTGCCGGATATTTTATCATTCTGCTCGTGGTGGCCTGGTACACTTCCCGCAACTCGAATAATGAATCCTTTTTTATCGGTAACCGCAACTCGAACTGGATGCTCGTTGCTTTCGGCATGATAGGCACCTCGCTGTCGGGTATCACTTTTGTTTCGGTTCCCGGAACAGTGGGAGCGGGTGGTTTCGCCTATTTCCAGGTGGTGATCGGTAATCTGATCGGCTATATGCTTATCGCATTCATTTTATTGCCGCTATACTATAGATTAAATCTTACGTCGATCTATAAATACCTCGACGAACGTTTTGGCCCCGTATCGCATAAGACCGGGGCATTATTTTTTATTATCTCGCGCGTGCTCGGGGCAACGGCGAGATTATACGTTGTAATTAATGTGCTTCATTTATTTATTCTCGGGGACATGGGTGTGCCGTTCGGTGTAACCGTGTTCGTTATTCTCCTGATGATATTACTATACACTTTTGAAGGCGGCGTAAAAACGATCGTCTTTACCGATACCTTGCAAACTACCTTCATGCTCGCCGGACTCATCGCCTGTATTTTTTATATCATGCACCATGTGCCTGCCGGGTCGGGTGTGATGACCGAGTTAAGCCAGCGCGGACTGACAAAAATCTTTAATCCTGATCCCAACAGTCCCTCTTATTTTCTGAAACATATTCTTGGCGGTGTTTTTATTACGGTGGGAATGACCGGCCTCGACCAGGAGCTTATGCAAAAAAATATAAGTGTAAAAACACTGGGCAACGCACAAAAGAATATGGTCACTTTCAGCCTGGTGTTTACCGTCGTCAACTTCCTGTTTCTGCTGCTCGGTGGACTACTCTATCTTTTTGCGGCCAACAATGGCATAGATACAAAGGGCGACGATCTGTTCCCGACAATTGCCTTGCATTATCTCCCGACCGGGCTGGCAATAATTTTTATTATCGGACTGATATCGGCATTGTTTCCCAGCGCCGATGGGGCGCTGACTGCCCTTACCTCGTCGTACTGTATCGATATCCTGAACATAAATAAAAGGCACGAACTCGATGAAAAGCAAAAGAAGCGTGTCCGGCTGAAGGTGCATTTCATCTTTGCCCTTATATTTTTTATTGCGGTAATGGTTTTTAAATGGATAGACAATAAATCGATTATCGATGTCATTTTAAAACTGGCCGGGTTTACCTATGGACCGCTCCTGGGTCTGTTCGCATTCGGTATTTTCACCAAAAGGCAGATCAATGACAGGGCGTCCATTATCGTTTGCCTGCTGGCGCCGCTACTCGTGCTGGGCCTTGATTACATCAATCATAATACTAACCTTTTCGGTACATTTAAAATCGGTTATGAACTGCTGATTTACAACGGTCTGCTTACCTTTGCAGGATTATGGCTAATATCCAGTAAAACGCATGGAACCGATCGATCCCATAGTTCAGGCTTACGCTGATTTGTATACCTCTTCCCAGGATGAGCTCCTGCAACGCATTATCAGCGAAACGGCCTCCCATCCGCATGCACATATGCTTAGCGGCCATCATCAGGGAAAGTTCCTGGAAATGTTCAGCCTGCTGCTGCAGCCAGAGAGAATTTTGGAAATTGGCACATTTACAGGCTTCAGCGCCCTTTGCCTTGCCCGTGGACTCAAACCCGGGGGAAAACTACATACCATCGAACTACGTGAAGACGATGCACAAACAGCCCGGAACAATTTTAACCATTCAAATTACAAAGAGCAGATAATTTTGCACACAGGTAATGCGTTAAGGATCATTCCTGAACTCGGTGAAGCCTGGGATCTGGTGTTTATCGACGCCGACAAAACAGGTTATCTGGACTATTACCGGCTGGTGTTGCCCCAACTGAAGAAGGGAGGAGTGATCCTGGCCGACAACGTGCTGTTTCATGGACAGGTACTGGAACAGCCCGTGACGGGTAAAAGTGCCGTAGCGATCCAGGAATTCAATGAATATGTTAAAAATGATAACAGCGTGGACCATGTACTGATCACAATCCGCGATGGCCTGATGTTAATCAGAAAGAAGTAAAAAAGATATTAATGAAGTTTTTTTCTCTCGTATTATTTATGCTGATAACGGGTCTTGCCAAGGCTCAGCCCGAAGCTGATATTATTGATTATATTAACAAATATAAGCAGCTGGCTATGGAGGAAGAGCAACGTTCCGGCGTTCCGGCAGCGATCAAGCTTGCACAGGGCATTCATGAAACCATGGCGGGCAAAAGTGATCTCGTACTTGCATCGAATAACCATTTTGGCATCAAGTGTAAATCGATATGGACAGGTGCAAAGGTGTATCATGATGACGACGCCAGGGGTGAATGCTTCCGCAAATATGCGCAGGCTGCAGATTCTTACCGTGATCATTCTGATTTTCTGAGAGGCAGCGACCGCTATGATTTTCTTTTTAAACTCGATCCTACCGATTATAAAGGCTGGGCTTTTGGCTTAAAAAGAGCCGGCTATGCCACCAATCCAAAGTATGCACCGATCATTATTAAACTGATAGAAACGTATAATCTGGAACAATATACCCTGATAGCCATTGGAAAGATGGCGCCGGGAGAAGAAATAGTGCTGCAGTCGCCAAGACCGGCAACGAACCTGCCATTGCCCGTTATAACGGTTGCCGACACGGCAGAAGCTTCGGCGCAACCGCCTGTAGAAGCTCCTGTTGAAACGGCTGCGGCCGGGTCTGTCGTTAACACGGATTATCCGGAAGGAGAATTTACGATCGATAACATCAGGGCCATTTTCGCGAAGAAAGGTACTGTGCTGTTATCTGTTGCCCAGCAATACGATATTCCGCTGGGAAGGCTGCTGGATTTAAACGACCTCGGTGGCAGGGAAACGCTGGACAAGGATCAGGTGTTGTTCCTTCAAAAGAAAAGAAAGGCGAAAGATTCAAGACAAAAATTGTGATCCATGAATCTGATCAGGGTGCATGATAAAATGTTCGAGCCCTATCTTTCACAGGAAGAAATTCAGACAAGGGTTAGCTTTATCGCCGAACAGTTGAATACCGACTATTCGGGTAAAAAGCCACTGTTTATCGCTATCCTGAATGGCTCTTTTATTTTTGCATCGGATCTTTTCAAAAAATTACATATTGAAGCAGAAATCTGTTTCATCAAATTGGCTTCTTACAAAGGCTCACGCTCTACCGGTCAGGTGGTGACATCTATCGGCCTCGACGCGCAGGTATTCGGGAGAGATATCATTATCATCGAAGATATTATCGATACCGGCAAAACAATGAATGAATTTCTGCCTCAGCTTTATCATCAGCAGCCGGCCTCGCTGAAAATAGTTGCCCTGCTTCACAAAGCTGAAGCGACCCTGATCCCTGTGCCCATCGACTATCTCGGCTTTACCATCCCCGACAAATTCGTGGTGGGCTACGGTCTTGATTATGATGGGCTGGGAAGAAATATCCCGGAAATATATAAAGTGGTTGAATAAAACTGTACTGATATTATTTTTATTGATTGTTTCCATTTCTGCTTCCGCGCAATTTTATCTGAGAGGAGAAGTGCGTGATGAAAAAAGCAATTTATTGCCGAATGCAAAAATAGTATTGCAGTCATCGCCATATGTATACGGCTCCGGCGGTTCGGGATATTTCGGAATACCTGTCTCGCAAAAAAATGATTCGGTTACCGTCTCCCTCTCGGGTTATCAGACCATTACGCTCTTTGCCGATGCAACCACTTATCTGGCAGTGAAGATGGTCCCGCTTTCTTCCAATACCAATGTTCAGAAAAGCAGGTTGCTTTCGCTTACAAAAGATCTGCAGTTAACCGACAGGGAAAACTGGATCGCTACCGGCGAAACCTATAGCACATTGCTCGAAAATGAATTTATAGAATCAAAGAAATACCCGGAAACGGGATTCGCCATTCGCATTGACAAAGCTTCTTACAGCAATGTGAGAAGATTCTTGAATATGGATTCAAAAGTTCCCCATGATGCCATACGGATCGAGGAGCTGCTGAACTATTTTAATTTCGATTATTCATTACCGCTAAATGGCGACCTGTTTTCTTTTTCGAGCCAGGTAAGCGATTGTCCCTGGAATAGTAATACGCAGCTGTTGTTTCTAAACGTGAGCGCAAAAAAAATTCCCTCCGAAAATATTCCTCCCGGCAATCTTGTTTTCCTGATAGATGTGTCGGGATCAATGGATATGCCTAACCGTTTGCCCCTGTTGAAATCTGCTTTTAAATTACTGGTAGATAACCTGCGCGACAAAGACACTATTTCGATTGTCGTGTATGGAAGTACGGTAGGGGTGATGCTGCCGCCTACCGCGGGCAGTAATAAAAGCAAAATACGAAAGGCGATTGAAGACCTTGCTCCCGGCGGCAGCACTCCGGGCCAGTCGGGAATTCTGTCGGCTTACAGCCTGGCAAAGAACCAGTTCATAAAAAATGGTAATAATCGTGTAATACTTGCTACGGATGGAGATTTCAATGTCGGGCAGAGTTCGGAGGAGCAGTTGGAGAAATTGATTGTTGCCCAGCAGGAATCGGGAATATATTTAACCTGCCTCGGAGTGGGTATGGGAAACTATAAAGATTCAAAACTCGAAGTGCTGGCAAAAAAGGGGAAGGGCAATTTCGCTTATCTTGATAATGAAGCCGAAGCTGAGAAAGTGCTGGTAAAGGAGCTGACGCAAACCTTGTATTCTGTGGCGGATGATGCGTCGCTCAGCATTCATTTCAATAGTGATTATGTTAAGGAATACCGGCTGATCGGCTATGATAATAAATTAAAGGCGCTCACCGATTCAGTAACGGATCTTGAAGGGGGTGAAGTGGGATCGGGTCATTCGATGATGGTGCTGTTCGAAATAGTTCCTACCAATAAACTGGGATCTGCTTTTACTTCTTCTGTTGCAAATGATTTTACCGGTATTGATGATATTGCACATGTGAAGATCAATTATCGTCTGCCTGCGGATACGCTGGTTCGGTCAGATATGTATAAAGTAGCGTATAACTACAAGGAATTTCCTGCGCTGCAGCCTTGTCTGAAATTCGCCACCTCAGTGGCTATGTTTGGAACTTTGCTGAAAGAATCGGTTTACGGAAAAAAAATGTCGTGGAATGAAACGCTTATTCTTGCCAACGCATCATACGACAAAACCGATCCTATTCAGAAAGAGTTTGTATCCATAATTGAAAAGGCGAAAAAAATATATTCCCGCGGCAGGAGGCGCCGGCATTAACTGAACATCTCCCTTACCTTATCGAAAAAGCTTTTGTCTGATTTTTCCGGCTGCGGCTGGAAATTGGGCGATTCGCTTATTTTTTCCAGCGCTGCCCGCTCTTCTGCCGTTAAGCTTTGAGGCGTCCAGATATTTACAGAGATCAACTGATCTCCTTTTTCATAAGAATTAACTGACGGAAATCCTTTTCCCTTCAATCGGAATATTCTGCCGCTCTGCGTACCGGGTGGTATCTTAATTTTTGCCCTGCCGTCGATGGTGGGCACTTCTACCTGCGTTCCAAATACGGCATCCGTAAATGAAATATGCAGTTCATGCCCCACATTTATGCCATCCCTGTGTAATTCTTTGTGCTGCTCCTCTTCGATCAGGATCAGCAGGTCGCCGTTGGGCCCGCCCCGCTCGCCTGCGTTGCCGCGTCCGCCCACACTTAGCTGCATCCCCTCCTGTACACCGGCCGGAATATCTATCGACACGGTTTCCTCGCCATAGGCGCGGCCCTCGCCCTTGCATACCGTACATTTATGGGTAATGGAAGTGCCCTCACCATTACAGGTGGGACAGGTGGTAACCGTCTGCATCTGACCCAGGAAGGTGTTACTTACTCTTCTTACCTGGCCGCTGCCACCGCAGGTGCTACAGGTTTGCACACTGTTTTTATCTTTTGCGCCACTGCCGCCGCAATGCGTGCAGGACACGTATTTCTTTACTTTGATCTGCTTGGTTACGCCCTTTGCGATTTCCTCGTAGGTCAGCTTAATCTTTACGCGAAGATTACTTCCTCTAACACCTCTTGCCCTGCCTCCACTTCTTCTCCCGCCGCCAAAAAAGCTCTCGAAACCGCCATCCCCGAAGATATCGCCGAACTGGCTAAAGATATCATCCATATTCGGCCCATGGCTACGGCCGCTGCCGCGCATACCGGCATGACCAAACCGGTCATACTGCGCTTTCCTGTCCGAATCGCTCAATACCTCGTATGCTTCTGCTGCTTCCTTAAATTTTTCTTCGGCGGCTTTGTCTCCCGGATTCCTGTCGGGGTGATACTGCATCGCCACCTTGCGGTACGCTTTTTTGATTTCTTCCCCGGTTGCAGACCTGGTTATACTCAGTACTTCGTAATAATCTCTTTTTGTCATTTGGGCTTTATTTTCCTACCACTACTTTGGCAAAGCGGATGATCTTATCGTTCAGTAAATATCCTTTTTCCACCTCTGCGACAACTTTTCCTTTCAGATTCGCAGAAGGTGCCGGAATTTCAGTGATGGCTTCCTGAAAATCGGGGTTGAACTCGGTGCCTATGCATTCCATTGGCTTCAATCCTTTGGATTGAAGCACAGACCTGAGCTTGTTAAATACAAGCGTAACGCCTGCCCTGGTAGCTTCATCAGCGTCCTGGAGCTGTTTTTCAGCCCGCTCGCAGTCGTCCAGCACCCCGAGCAAATCGGTTATTACGTCCTTTCCGGCTGTCTGTATAAGTTCGAGGCGCTCTTTTGCCGTTCTCTTCCTGAAATTATCGAAATCGGCCACGAGACGCAGGTATTTATCTTTCTGTTCGTCAAGTTGTTCGCTGAGCTGTTCCAGTTCATTGCTGCGGATTTCTTCCGTATTCGAAACGCTGTCATCGGCGTTTGGTTCTAAACCCTCCATAAAATCTTCCGGATTTTGTATGTCTTGTTTTATGGTTTCTTCCATAGTTTAAAATTGTCTGCAAAGGTAAGCTTGTCAAGAATGCTGCCAACCAACATTTTGAAGTCAAAATGTCCGGTGCGCGCAAGGCAGGCCTTCCGGCTCGAATGCCGGATCGCCGCGAAGCCAGAAAAGAGTGGGTTATTTTGAGACCTGGAACTTACCGGAATCTACTACGCGGCCGTTCCGGTCACGTAACTGGAAGATATAAATGCCCCGGTAGAAATCGCTTAGATTAACCACTGTTTTTGGCGTTACCTGGGAAACTTCATACACCTTCTTGCCGAGAAAACTGAAAATCTGGAAGGAATAAGATTTATCATAACCCTTCTGAAAATCGAAGTTAATGATGGAAGTGGCGGGATTGGGATAGAATTTGATGATCCGGGCATACGCATCCTTCTCGGGCGGCAACTGCCCCGACTGACTTCTCGCCTGAAGCGAAAGCAGCACAATAAAGGTGAATGCGTAAAGAGATTTCATCGTCTACAAAGTTCCTTTTTTAATTTACTTAATTTCGGTTAAAATTAAACGTTAACAATTCTTCTTTATTTCTTCTACCGGTTTTTTCTCAAGTGCAAAATGACCTTTCCGTTTGATGTATTCCTCTCAGCCGCCACATAATCCAAAGCAGAATCGATGATTTTCCAGGTGCCATTCAGTTTTTTGAGCGGCAGATCGGAAGAGGGGAAATTGGAGGTGATCGACAGGTTCTGCAAATCGCCTACCCAGGTCCCTTTAATCTTTTCCGACGCCGTTATGCCCGTAACGGTGCCATTTTCAAAAAACTGGAAATTATATTCCTGAAACTGATCGGTAATAGTGGTGGAACCGTCCTGGTAAGTTTCTACATGCCAGAGCCCGACGGTGATGATCTCCAGGAGGAGCTCTTTCTTTTTATCCTCAACGAGTTTCCTGCACGAAGAGCCCAGGGTGCACAAGGCAGCCAGCAGGAAAAGAAAGTGCAGGGGATTCTTCATGCGATTTTGGATTGCCGGTAAAAATTAGAAAAAATACCGTAATTGTCAAGTAAATAAGGGGATTTTTTGTATGTGGAGAAATTTAACCAAATTGCAGGCATGAGCAAGAATCGCTTGTTTTTCATAGTAGACGATGACATTGACGATCAGGAGCTCTTTATTGAAGCTGTAAGCGAAGTAGATAAATCAATCCGATGCATTTCTGCTTCCGACTGTGAAGAGGCGCTGGATCTGCTGAAGAATAGTAAAATAGAGTTGCCCGACATGATTTTCCTTGATCTTAATATGCCCCGGCTCAATGGCAAGCAATGTCTTATTGAGTTGAAAAAGCAGGGTCACCTGCGCAATATTCCCGTTATCATCTATTCCACCTCGTCCGAACGACGCGATGTGGAAGAGACTTCACGGCTGGGAGCGGCCTATTTTCTGACCAAGCCCAACAAGTTTGAAGACCTGTGTGAAGCGCTTACTTATGTGGTTTCGAGAGACTGGACCCCGGGTGAAATTTCCACTAATTGACAGGCTCCCCGATGAGACAGGCAGCCTGCCCCATCGAAATTTTCCTCCCGGGCGGGCTTGTTATTAAACCAGCATTCTCAGTGGTTCCTGCAACAGCCCCTGGAGGGTTTGCAGGAAAGCAGAGCCGGTTGCCCCATCCACTATTCTGTGGTCGCAGCTTAATGTCAGCTTCATAATATTTCCAGGTACAACGGCCCCGTTTTTGACCACGGGAACCTGTTGAATGCCCCCAACGGCCAATATGCAGGCGTCAGGAGGATTAATGATCGCCGTAAACTCGTCTATGCCGAACATCCCAAGGTTAGAAATTGTAAACGTATTTCCTTCCCATTCGGACGGCTGTAGTTTTTTATCCTTTGCTTTTTTGGCGAGTTCTTTTACTTCCGCGCCTATCTGGGAGAGAGATTTTGTATCTGCAAATCGCACTACCGGAACAAGCAGCCCTTCTTCTACGGCTACAGCCACACCTATGCTTACGTGATGATTATACCTTATCTTATCGCCGAGCCAGCTGCTATTCACTTTCGGGTGCTGTTTCAGGGCCATCGCCGTCGCTTTTATCACCAGGTCATTGAAAGAGATTTTCACAGGAGAAACTTCGTTGAGCCTGGTTCTGCTTGCCACGGCATTGTCCATATCCACCACCATGGTCAGATAGAAATGCGGCGCGGTAAATTTGCTTTCCGCAAGGCGGCGTGCGATCGTTTTGCGCATCTGTGAAACCGGAACTTCTTCAAAACTCACTTCACCGGAAGGAGTAGCGGCCGGTTGTGCGGCCGGTGCCTGTTTCGCTTCTTTCTTCGAAGGCACGAAATTATCCACATCTTTTTTAATAATCCTGCCCCCGTCGCCGCTGCCGTGTACATCTGCGATGTTGATGCCTTTTTCTGCGGCTAATTTTTTTGCCAGGGGAGAGGCTTTCACGCGGTCATTGGAATCGGTTTGCGCCCGGTCATCGGCGTCCTGCGTTGCTGCAGATTCACCTGCACGGTTTTCGGCAGAAGCCTCTGCGCCGGAAGTAGGAGGTGCCGGTTGCTGATGTCCGCCGGGTGCCACGCTGCCTTTGGCTGCATCTACTATTTTCTGAACATCCACGTTATCGCCTCCGATAATGGCGAGCAGATCGTTTACGGCGATCTTTTCTCCTTCTTTGGCTCCTGTATATAATAATTTTCCTGTCTTATAACTTTCCAGCTCCATAGTGGCTTTATCGGTTTCAATATCGGCGAGCACTTCGCCTTTCTTGACCATATCGCCCACTTTTTTGTGCCATGAGGCAATTACGCCTTCCGTCATAGTATCGCTCAGCCTCGGCATCAGAATCACCTCTTCCATTTTCGAAATATCGGTAGCGGCGCCTTTTGCGGCAGGCTGTTCCTGTTGTTTGGGTGCTTCTTTCGGTGGCGGAGCCTCAGCGGTTTGGGTTGTGTTTTGTTTTGTGTCGCCGCCGGAATTTTGCTTTATCAGGCTGGCAACATCCTCACCCTTGGCTCCAATTATGGCGAGCAGGTCGTTTACCTGTAGCTTTCCCCCGTTTTCTGCTCCCCTGTGTAATAAAATTCCGTCCTTATAGCTTTCCAGTTCCATGGTGGCCTTATCGGTTTCCACATCAGCGAGAATATCTCCTTTCTTAACAGTATCTCCCACGTTCTTATGCCATTCCGCGATCACTCCTTCGG
>JBGAJL010000097.1:0-17323 GCA_044224935.1 Flavitalea sp. | reverse complement strand
AAGGGCAGGGGCTTTCAGGGGCTACGGAATTTGATATTGCAAAAGATGGAAGAATTTACCTGGTCGATCTTTCAGGGCATCTTCGAATATTCAATACCGGTAGTAAAAAAATGAAAACGGCAGGGGTCTTCGATGGTGGTGAATTTGGATTAATAGGAATAAAGCTAGACCCGGCGTTTGAAAGCAATTCCTTCATTTATCTGCAATATTTTATAGCCGATTCTACCCGGGATCCTTCCGGCCGGGGGCATCGGATCATGCGCATTTCCAGGTTTACGATAATTCACGATTCTCTTGATAGGACATCAGAGAGGAATTACCTCCAAATCCCCTATGAATATGCATGTTGTCATACAGGTGGCGGCATGGATTTTGACGGTGCAGGTAACCTATATGTATCAACCGGCGATAATACCGATGCTTTCTACACACAATATTCGCCTGTTGTAGATATCCCGGGGCAGGACGTAATTAATGATGGTCTGCGTTCAGCCGGCAATACCAATGATGACCGCGGAAAAATCTTACGGATACATCCTGAACCGAATGGCATATTTTCTATTCCGGATGGTAATCTTTTTCCGAATGGGACTACGAAAACAAAACCAGAGATCTATATAATGGGTGTTCGAAATCCTTATCGGATAACGATCGACAGGAAAACAAATTTTTTGTGCTGGGGGGAGGTCGGTCCTGATGCTGCAAATGACAGCAGCGCCGGGCCGCGTGGGTATGATGAATTTAATATAGCGAGAAAGGCAGGCAATTTCGGCTGGCCCTTAGTGATAGGAAATAACAAACCTTATGTGCATGTATTCTATAATGAAAACAGGAGAATTGGGAATAAGGCAGACACACTGCATCTGGTAAACTATTCTGTAAATAACACAGGCTTAACCAATCTTCCGCCAGCAAATCCTGCATTGATCTGGTATCCTTACGATTCGTCAGCAATTTTTAAATCTTTTGGAGCCGGGGGCAGAACTGCTATTGGCGGTCCATTTTATCAATATAACGAGTCGTTAAATTCAAAAGTAAAGTTTCCGAAATGGTTTGATCATTGCTGGTTTATCGCCGACTGGATGCGTAACTGGGTGAAGGCGGTGCATTTTAATGATGATAATAGTATTGAAAGCATAGAAGATTTTATGCCGGATTCTTTATTCAGAAAACCGATCTGTATGAAATTCGGGCCCGATGGATCATTGTATATCCTTGAATTTGGCTCAACCTGGGGCGACAATCCTGATGCAAGATTAGTGAGAATAGAATATGAAGCCGGCAACCGCGCGCCCATTGCCCGTTTTGAAGCAAACAAACTATTTGGGAAAGCACCACTTACGGTTAAGCTCTCTGCAGATAAATCAATAGATTATGATAAAGATCCTTTACAGTATGAATGGAAAGATGATAACGGGAAAACAATCGCAGAGGGGTCAAATGTCCAACTAACCTTTGATAAACCCGGACGCTATCTCATCCGGCTTGTTGTTAGAGATAATCATGGCGCCGAAGCCAGCAGAGATACAATTATATCTGCCGGCAATGCTATGCCGGAGATAAAAATTATTACATCCAATCAGACTTTCTATTGGGACACGCTTATTTATTCCGTGCAGGTAAAAGATGAGGAAGACGGGAAAATGGGCAATGGAATAAATCCATCCGATGTACAGGTCAATCTCCGGTATTTTGAATCGCCATATGGTTATCAGATCGCTAGGGGTCTAAAACAGGTGCGCGGCGAAGTGCTTTTGAATGAGAGCGACTGTAAAAGTTGTCATCAAATGAATGCAAAGTCTGCAGGACCTGCATTTACAGCTATAGCTCAACGCTATAATAATAAAAACGATGAAATATCGCGATTGGCAGAAAAAATCCTCAAAGGAGGGAGTGGCGTGTGGGGAAACATCAATATGAGCGCGCACCCGCAGTTAAATATCGATCAGGCTACAGAAATAGTCAGGTATATTTTGTCGTTGTCAAAAAATGATTATCCCGCCAGATCCTTATCCGCCAACGGCCTATTACCATTAAAAAATAAATCCGGAAAAAACGCTGGCTATTATTTATTAAGCGCGGCTTATACAGATAAAGGAGGCCCATCCGCTCCCCCGCTTACCGTACGGGATAGTATTTCATTGCGAAATCCGAAAATCGGTGCAGATGATTTTGAAGACATATACGAGGGCAGGGTGAATGATGGCAAATTCAGCGGGCGACATGGTTCTTCAGCAGCCATCCCTAAGATTGATATGACGGGTATTGAGAAAATCGAATTTCTTGCAAGCGGAAATGGGAGCATAGATATTCATCTCGATTCGGCCAATGGCCCTTTATTGAAAAAAGCATTGTTTACCCAAAAACATAAGGAAGAAATAATTCAGGCGCCTATTGCACCTGTAACAGGTATACACTCTGTTTATTTCGTTTTTACAAGTAAAGATGAACGGTTTTCGGAAATATATATACAGTGGGCAAAATTCAGCAAATGAATTATAATGGACAATCTGATAATATAAAAAGTGTGTAAAGTTCAGGAGACTTGATTCGTTTATCTCCACCCGAGCCCCGGGGCCACATGCTCCAGTATCGCGGAAAGCACATGCGCGTTATAATCGACGCCCAGCGTATTGGGAATGGTTAATAATATGGTATCCGCTTCCCGGATCGCTTCGTCTCTGGCCAACTCTTCGATCAGTTGATCGGGCTCTGCCGCATAGCTCCTGCCAAAGATTGCGCGTTTATTCATTTCCAGAATACCGATCTGGTCTGTCCTGTCAGCCTCGTGGCCGAAATAATGCCGGTCCTGATCGTTCACCAACGCAAAAATCGACCGGCTAACCGAAACCCTTGGCGTATGCGGATGGCCCGCCTCTTTCCATGCCTGTTTAAACAAACGGATCTGTTCGGCCTGCTGCACATGAAATGGTTTACCGCTTTCATCGAATTTCAAAGTAGAGCTTTGCAAATTCATACCCACTTTGCCGGCCCAAATGGCCGTTGCATCGGAAGCGGATCCCCACCAGATGCGTTCGCGCAGGCCCGGGGCGAAGGGCTCAGGGCGCAACAATCCGGGAGGATTCGGGAACATGGGATTGGGATTGGGTTGCGCGAATCCCACGCCTTTCAATTTTTCAAAAAATTCCAGTCCTTTCCGCCGGCCCATCTCGGCATCGGTTTCTCCTGCCGCCAGTTCATAACCAAAATGACGCCATCCTTCAATTACCTGCTCGGGCGAACCCCTGCTGATCCCTAATTGCAGGCGGCCGCGCGAAATTAAATCGGCGGCGCCGGCGTCTTCCACCATATACAATGGATTTTCGTATCGCATATCAATGACACCCGTGCCTATTTCAATTTTGCTTGTTCTGGCGCCGATAGCTGCTAATAAAGGAAAAGGCGAGGCTAGTTGCCGGGCGAAATGATGCACCCGGAAATAAGCGCCATCAATACCAATTTCTTCTGCCGCCACTGCCAGATCAATGGATTGAAGCAAAGTGTCGCTCGCTGTTTTGGTGCTGTATGCCGGATGATTTGCCCAATGGCCAAACGATAGAAAGCCTATTTTTTTCATCTGTTTATTTATTTTCTTCCGGGTGAGACAGACCCGTTACCCGCTCTCATTTAGCAATGAGTGATACTACAACCGTCAAATGTAGCAAATACCTGCATCTTGCAACTATTGTTTGAGGCGGTAGCATCACATAGTTTCATTGTTATTTACCCATCAGGTGCAAACATAATTGAAATGGCCTGTTGTGGCCGGGCAATATTTCTTTACTATGCTCCGGCTAGTTCTTCCCGGGGGGATAATTGTTAAACAACCGGGTTAAATTTTCCTGTTGTGAAATATAGCTGGCATTCCCGTATAAGTTCACCCTTTCCGAAGGATCCCAGGAGAGATTATACATTTCGTAAAATGGCTGGTTATTTTTTTGGGTAATGCGAAGTTTCCAGTCACCATCTTTTACACCCTCCAATACTTCATTGTAGTAATATATAGGACGGTGCGATTTATTATAATCTTTTATTGTGAGCCAGTTTGCTATGGATTCTCCATCCAGTGTGTGCCCCGGTAACCGGGTATGTGTCCACTCGGCAAGGGTGGGCAGAATATCAATATTGGATAACGGGCAGGTAAGTACTTCGTTCTGCAGCGTATGGCCTTTCCAGTAAACAATAAACGGGACACGGTGGCCGCCCTCATAGGAAGTGCCTTTCCAACCTCTGAAAATGCCTGCGGAGCCGACGTCGTACAATGTTGTATAACCGTCATTGAGCATTCGCTGGGGGGCATTGATCCACGGGCCATTATCGCTGCTGAAGATAAAGATCGTATTATCTGCCTGCCCTGCTTTTACCACGGCATCCCACACGGCGGCGATGCCTTCATCCAATTGTTCGATCACGTCACCGAAGCGCCCGCCTGCAGAATGGTGCTTCCTGCTTTTCATGCCGGCAAAGACAACGGGTAAATGCGGCATATTGTGGGCAAGGTATAAAAAGAAGGGCTGCCCTTCTTTTACGCTCTGATTGATAAATTTTATACTCTCCCGGGTATAATTAGGAATGAGAATGCTGTCCTGCGGCTCATAGATCTCCGGAGTTGTATTTCTGAAGATTTTAAGAACCGTATCTGATTTTACATAGGGTAAATGGTAATCGTGACTATACAGCATGCCGTAAAAAAGATCGAAGCCCTGCCTGTTGGGCAAGCCGGTGCCATAATCGCCGATATGCCATTTGCCCACGCAAGCCGTTTTATAACCGGACGTCTTCAGCATTTCCGCAATGGTTACTTCGCTGTCGGGGATAGCTTCTTTCTCGCCCGGGCCGATCACATAATTCAGATTGGAACGGCTGCAATACCGGCCGGTTAACAGCGATACCCGGGAAGGCGAGCAAATAGGTGAGGTAACCACATAGTTGGTTGCCATCACGCCTTTGCGCGCCATACTATCCAGGAAGGGTGTTTTGATGAGCGGATTACCATAGCATGCGATGTCTGCATACCCCATATCGTCTGTCAGCACGAAAATAATATTGGGCCTGCGCTGCGCGATAGCACTGGTGCTCAGGCCAATCAATACGATCAGCAGGGGTATCAATCTTTCTGTCATTGCTGGTTTCTGCATGAAAGCATGATTTATCACGGTTCGCTAAAGCGTATTGGAGCAATGGAGGTTTTTTGCTCCCGAATAAAGATAAACAGTTCCCGGAAAAATGAAAAATGGCCGGCGTTGTCGTTTATATGCCTTTATCGAATAAAGAAATATAAAATTTTCAGCCGGTAAGTTCTTATATTCATTGACCGTAAAACACTACCGTAGTATGCCCCAGGAATTTACAGCTCTTGAAAGGATCAGGGCTGTCTGCACCAAGAAAATAGCGGAGCAAATAAAATCGTTTGCTATCCTCCTGCTCTCCGGGCAACCCGCAGCCAAAAACGGAGAATCCAACATCCGCATGTAATGAATATCCTGCCAGAGACCCAAAACACCGTAAAAAGACACCATAAATGAACTTCCAGGAACGCTATCGTTACAACCCCCAGACCGACCTCATTGGTAAAGGCGGTTTTGCCCGTGTGTACAAAGCCAGGGATACACTGCTGGACGGAGATGTGGCCATTAAAGTGTTTAACGCCACCGAAAAAGGTAAATACAGTGTAATTGAAGAGATCAAAAGAGTAAAACACCTGCAGCATGCCAACCTGCTACGCTATTATGATGTGGCGATAGTGGAAAATACCAATTCCCTGGGCGAAATGGAGGTATACCAGATCGGCATCATGGAACTTGCCAATGCAGGCGATCTTAAGACATTTGCCCGTAGTCATCCACAGTCACCACAGCTTTTCAAGCTCCTGCAGCAGGTGCTCAGTGGACTGGAATACCTGCACCGTAAAGGATTTATACACCGCGACCTCAAGCCGCAAAATATTTTGCTGGTAGAAGAAGATGGCGAGCTGACCGCTAAGATCTCCGACTTCGGCATCAGCAAAAATCTTGACAGCAGCACCGATAGCAGCATGGCCATCGGCACCATTGAATATATGGCGCCCGAACAGTTCAACCCCGGTAAATATGGTATCAATGGCCGGATCAGCACCAACCTCGATCTCTGGAGCTTTGGTATTATGGTGCATGAACTGCTTACCAGCCAGCCGCTTTTCGGCCAGCGCAGCGGCAATACTACCGCCGAGCAGATCATGAGCGCGATCCTCTCGCAGGAACTGCCACAGGATATCAACGCCTTACCTGAACCGTACAAAACCGCCGTGAAAAAATGCCTGGTAAGGGATGCTAAAGAACGCGTGCAGCGGGCTAACGAACTGATCGGGATTTTGAGTGAACCGGTTTCTGCCGGCGGTGACGACACCGTAGCGATTCCAAAAGATAAACTGCCATCGTTTCCCGGCGATGAAACGGCAGTATATATCAAACAGGATATACCGAAGGAAAAAGAAAAGATTAGTGAGCCGGAGAAAACAGATAAAACGAAAACGGAGAAGCCACCCGCAACAAAAAAATCTCCACTGTTTGCTGTGGCATCGTTACTGTTATTGATAGCCGTTGCCGCCTGGTATTTTTTGGGTTCCGGCAAAAAGGCCAGCGCAGCTACTGATAATGCCGCACCTGTGAATGATGTAAGGACACTCTATAACACAGGCCATTATGATAATGTTATAAATGTGGTGAACCTGTGGCTGCCTGGAGCAGACAGCCTCTCCGATACGGCTTCTTACCGGCGGGTCATTACCTGGTATGCGCTTGCATTGGTGCATACGGGAGATACCGCTAAAGCGCTTCCTTACCTGCTGCAGGTTCAGGACCGGCCTAATGGCGAATTGCTTTTTACGCTTGGCTCGATGTACGACTACGGCCGGTTTGTAAAAGAAGATAAAAAACAGGCATTTGAATTTTATAAAAGAGGCTCCCAGGCCGGCGATGACCGTTGCGATGCCACCCTGGGCAATATGTATTTTATGGGTAATGGCGTGGATGTCGACTACAACGAAGCGATACGTTATTATTTTAGTGCGGCCAATAAAAAAAATTCAGTGGCCATGTATGCACTTGGCCTTGCTTATCAAAACGGTACCGGCGTTGCCAAAGACAATGAAGAAGCTGCCAAATGGTTTAGGAAAGTGACAGAAAAAAATGATAACACAGATGCCGTAAATGCCGCTCTTCAGCAATTACGATTATTGAGAAAATAACATGTGTAAATTAAACCCTTCTGTCGCATGAAACTCCTTTTTTTAACCCCCGTGTTGTTGCTCTTTAGCGCTGCCATAGTATATAGTCAGCAACTGCCTGTATTATCCACTAAGCCCAGGCCGGCGCCTGCTGTGAAAAATACGGCGCCGGTGAAGAAAAAAGCAACTGCTCACCGCCAGGTAGTTTATGATACGTTTGTGGCGCCGGAGAGTGCCACAATGAATCTCTCCGGCCAGCCTTATTCTTTTGAAGATGATTTTACAGATAATAGAAATGAATGGCCGCTTGGAGGTGATAATGATTATAAAAGAACGATCGAAAGTGGTAAGATGACGGTGCGCGGTTTATCAGACAAGTACAGTTATCAAACCAGCCGTTTTTTTCCGGTAGACCGTTCGAAAGATTTTTCTTATTCGTTAGTATGTAAATGGGTTGGCGGTATTGTCAACAAGGGATTTGGTATAAAATTCTGCAGCGATAATGACAATGAGTACCTGTTTTTAATCGCTGCAAATGGTTATTATAAAATTGCACTTGTAAAAGGGGGAGAGTGGGCCGATGTGATACCATGGACGACTACCGGGTATGTATATCAAAACGCCCTACCGAATGTTTTAAAAATTGTAAAACAAGGCGACTATATGCAATACTTTATCAACGGCAACCTGGTGCAGACGATCCCGTTTGACGGGGGATATGGGGGCTTGTTTGGTTCTAAAGTGGATTGTAATCAGTCGGTAGAGTTTGACAATTTGAAAATTGAAGGCACACACTTTTAATGTCTTAAAGAAATAATATGCTGCTGCAGCTCTCTTATTTAAACGAACAGGGCCGACGTAAAAATATCGAAGACAGCCTCTATCCCCTGCCGGGCAAAGCGAAAAAGAGCGACCCCCTGTTTTTGGTGTGCGACGGGGTGGGTGGTGAAAGCAAAGGCGAAGAAGCCAGCCGTATTGTATGCGAAACAATTGGCGGGCTGCTGCAAAATCAGCCGCAGCTAACGGTGGACAGCATACGAAATGCTGTCGGTGCATCTATAATAAAAATGCAGCAATATGCAGCGATACATCCCGAAGCGGAAAACATGAGCACTACGCTTACGCTGGCTGCAATACAACCGGATGGAGTATGGGTGGCCTGGTGCGGCGACAGTCGCGTATACCATATAAGAGCGGGTAAAGTGCTCTGGCACACCAGGGATCACAGCCTCGTGCAGCAATTGGTCGATTCGGGAGAAATAACGGAGCAGGAAGCCCTGCGCCATCCCCGTAAAAATATCATCCTTCGAAGCCTGAATGGAAAAGCTGCAAAAACAGACATAGAAACGCATTTTATTAATGATATACAGGCGGGCGATTATATTTTGCTCTGCACGGACGGGCTGCTGGAAAACATAGGCGAAAAAGAATTATACACTATTTTAAATGACAGTCGAAAAGAGGAAAATAAATCGCAACTGTTTTTAAACGAATGCCTCGATAAAACAAATGATAACTTCTCGATGTACCTGCTGCAATTGAGCGGGGATCCTCGACCGGCTGCGGCTAAAATAAAATCCGGTAATACATGGTTATGGGCGATACTATCGATAATCGTCGCCGCCGGTATTTTTTTCTGGTGGCAGAGTAATAAAAAACCGGCGCAGGAAACAGCGGTTCCTGTTGTAAAACCTTCTGACACGATTATTCAAAACAACAGCAGCAATGTACCTCTTCCGAAAATTCCCGTACCGGAAAAAAATACCTCTCTGCCTGCCACAAAAAAGAATAACAGCGCTGGACCATGAAGAGCAACGAAAACAATCACTCAATTTTGTAAAGTAAAAAAATAAACTATGCCGGATAATATAGCTACTTATGAAGCAGAATTTCAGGCGCTTATCGCTAAGGCGAGAAATTACAGTACCGAGATGGAGCAACTGCTTCAGAAAATAAATACGGCAGAGGGGGTGAGAGCCGGCAGGGGTGGCCCAGCAGGGCAAGTTGTACGAGGAGATGGCTGAACAGTATATGAACCAGTCGCGCCAATTTATGGGTGATATCGAGGGGTGGCATACGAAGAGTCAGTCCGAAATGACGGATATAGAGGGATGGCACACGAAGAGTCAGCAGGAGATGGCCGATATAGAAGGATGGCACACGAAGAGCCAGCAGGAGATGACCGATATAGAAGGCTGGCACACGAAGAGTCAGCAGGAGATGACCGATATCGAAGGATGGCACACCAAGAGCCAGCAGGAGATGTCTGATATAGAAGGATGGCATACCAAGAGTCAGCAGGAGATGACCGATATAGAAGGATGGCACACCAAAGCGCAGCAGGAAGTTGAACAAATAGAACAGGCCCTTACGAAATCCAAAGCAGACGAAGAGCAAATAGAGCAATTACTTACCAAATCAAAAGAAGACGAGCAACAGATCGAACAGGCCTTAATGAAGGCAAAGGAAAGCGAACAGCAGATCGAACAATCGCTGACCAAGGCAAAAGAAAGTGAACAGCAAATAGAACAGGCTTTGATCAAAGCGAAAGAAAGTGAGCAGCAGGTAGAGCAAACATTAACCAAAGCAAAGGAGAGTGAACAACAGATAGAACAAGCGCTTACTAAAGCGAAGGAAGCTGAGCAGCAGGTGGAACAAACAGTTACCAAGGCGAAAGAAAGCGAGCAACAGGTAGAACAGGCTTTGATAAAGGCAAAGGAAAGCGAACAACAGGTAGAGCAAACTATGGTAAAAGCGAAAGAAAATGAACAGCAGGTGGAACAGGCTTTGATAAAAGCCAAAGAGAGTGAGCAACAGGTAGAGCAGGCCCTGGTAAAAGCGAAGGAAAGCGAACAGCAGGTGGAACAGACATTCACCAAAGCAAAGGAAAATGAACAGCAGATAGAGCAGACTTTTACCAAAGCGAAAGAAGCCGAGCAGCAATTAGAACAACTGCTTACCAAGGCTAAGCAGGATGCTGAACAGGTTGAACAGGAACTTCAAAAAATAAAGCAGGACGAACAGCAGGCGGAGCAACTCTTACAAAAAATCAGGCAGGATGAGCAACAAATAGATCAACTATTGCAACAGGCACACCAGGAACTTAACCAGATTGCAGCTGATTTGCAAAGTGCTAATAATGATCTTCAGGCCATTAATATGGATTTGCAAACCGCTAATAGTGAAATAACACAGATAAATGGTTTGCTGGCAACCGCTCAAAGCGATGTACAACAAATAGCCACTTTATTGCAGCAGGCGCAACAGGGGCAAATGCAAATCGGAACGTATGTTACCGATAGTGAAAAATATGTTACCCAAACACAATACTATAATGACAAAGCGGATCAGATAGTGCAGGATGTGCAAAGCTCAGCACATCAATTTGAATCACGAATGCAAAGCATGATTGATAATTTTGGTTCGCGCGCTAACGGATATAATTGATAAAGTAATGGCCACACTTATGACCAAAACAGAAATTCTTGAATTTTTAGAATTGCCCGATTCGGCAACAGAAACGGATATTGAGAACAGATTGCCCGATAAACAGCTCTATTTCCAGCGCCTGCATGACAGTGCACCCAACGAAACGCTGCGCCGTTTGCACGCAAAAAATCTGGAAAAAATAAAAACCATAGAGCAATTATACAGCTTTAAGCAACTGCATTCCGATGATTCTTCATTTAAACTATCCGCACATCAAATACCGGCAAAGAACAATGACCCCATACCTGTGGCCTGGCTGATCCGGCATACAGAAAATCTGCCTGCAAAAAATTATCCTCTATATGCCGGGGAAAACTTTATCGGCCGCCATGCACAGCCCGGCAAAAACTGTATACTGATCGACGATGATCCTTATATGAGCCGCAGCCATGCTTTGTTATATGTAGAACATCATATAAATAATTATGCATTTTATATAACAGATAATGCAGCAGTAAACAGCGGCAGGGCGAGCAAAAACGGTACCTATGTTAACGGTAATGAACAACGGCTTACCGGTAAGACAGCTTTACGCGAGGGCGATACCATACAGGTAGGCAATACCAAACTGGTTTTGCGACTTAATAACGATCCGGTCAAAAACATCATACACGAAGTGGAAGAATCGGAGTATATGAAAACAGTAGTAATTAATATTTTATAAGATGAAACGATTTTTAATTACTGCAATACTTTTGATGGGTTGTGCAACAGCTTTCAGCCAGCGAATACCAACATTGCCGAGTGCACCGAAAGCCACACAACCGGAAAAGGTAAAGCCTGCTGCGAAACCAAGGCCTGCCCAAACCCAGACCATTAAATTTATCAGCAACGCAGAGGCGGACCTTTTTATTGACGGTGAAAAAAGGGGACATTTAAGACCAGGCGCCGTATTCAAACTTGGATTGCCTAAAGGTGATTACCTGCTGAAAATAGTAAATGCTCAAAACAGTGCTGATGTTATTAGTGAAACCTACAGCATTGCCGGAAACGGTGGCGAAGTTCTGTATCAAGCCGACCTGCAAACTATTATAAACAATCGTTTGGCAACTGAAGCGGCAGTAAAGAGAAAAGCATTACAGGAAGAAGAAGAAAAGAAAAAACAAGAGGAAGCGATTGCGAAATTATCTGATAATATGGTATATATCCCGGGTGGCACTTTTACACTGGGGGAACGTTATCATAAAGCGGAAAATGTTACCATAAGCAGTTTTTATATAAGTAAATATGAAGTGACTTTTTATGAATACGACGCTTTTTGTAATGCCACCGGGCATGTCAAAGCAAATGATCAGGGCATGGGACGTGGAAATCGGGCAGTAATAAACGTTAACTGGGATGATGCGGTAGCCTATTGTGCCTGGTTAAGCCTAAAAACCGGCAAACAATATCGTCTTCCGACAATGGCTGAATGGGAATATGCGGCCAGGGGCGGCAACCGGGGAAGGAATAGCAGCGTCAGCCGGGAGCTGGCAGTAATAGGAATGCAGACAGTGAACTCCCGGTCTGAAAAAAAGAAAAAAGGCAATGATAATGATGAAAATAATGGGTATAGCTTCAGCGGCAGTAACAGCATTGACGAAGTGGCCTGGTACGGCCCCAATAGCGGCGGTGTGATACATCCTGTAGGTCAGAAGCGACCCAACGAATTGGGATTATACGATATGAGCGGCAATGCGGCAGAGTGGTGCAGCGATTGGTACACGGACAATGCAGACAATGCCTTCAGTCAGCTATACAGCCGGCAGAATCCTACAGGGCCGGTGAGCGGGATATATCGTGTTACCCGCGGCGGATGTTACACCTATACTGATCCGGATGATTTTCGATTGAGTGCACATGCGGGTCCCGGAAGTCCGGGTAGCCGGTACGATAACCGTTGTTATGGTTTCCGGATTGTATGTATTGTTTCTTCTCAAAACGACCACGCGAACAAAGAAATAACACAGGAAGCTTTATCACCGGAAGGAGCCGATGTTTCAAAACGATTGGGCGCTGAATTGGAAAATAGCACAAGTGCAGGAAGGGGAGTGGGCGTGAAGGCAATCAACAATGGGCCATTGAAGAATGCGAATGTACGGCCCGGGTTTGTAATTACAAGTGTTTCCGGTCAGGTTATACAAAATATTACCAGCCTTGAAGCGGCTTTAAAAAATGCGGCGGGTATTATTAAATTACTGGGGCATTATGCTGACGCTGAAATGATATATTCCTATTCTGTCAATTTAAATATATCTTCAAACTGATGATAATACGCTATTCTTTTTTTATTGTTTTATTATTGGTCACAGCAATTGGCTTCGGCCAACAATTGCCTTCGCTGCAGGCCAAATCAAAAAACGCGCAGCCGGAAAAGCTAAAGACTGCATCTTCGAAAGTTAAAAAGGTAAACCAGCCGCATGCAATGTCAGCCGCAACTGTCGGTGCAGAAATTAAAATTATTACAAATGCTGATGCGCAGGTGTATGTGGATGGTGAATTTCAAAGCAATATAAAGGCAGGGCCAGCATTTAAACTGCATCTTCGTAAAGGTATTTATCAGGTTAAAATTGTATCGGCCCGATACGGCGATATACAAATCATAAAAGACGGTTATGTGGTGGAAAGCAACGACCAGCAGGATTACTGGAACTTCGATCTTAAGACACAGGAGGAGGGGAGGATAGTGGATGTGATTAAAAAATGTATGATGACACAATATACGGGAGAAACCCTAGATGGATTTTCAATTAACATACAAACACAACTTTTTATAAGTAATGGTACGATTACGTTTGTGCAGCGTTGGAAACAGTATCAAAAAGACCATACACTTTTTGCCGACAACCGGGAAACATCGAATATGCCTGTTTCGGCAATTACTGGTTATCACATATTTACCGGAACCGAAAAAGATAAAATATTCGGAGGGACACTTTATTATGTTGTTTTGGAAGGTACATCGAGCAAAGATGAAGAGAATATTTATGAGGGCAAACCAAGAAGTCAGCTAGTTAATGTGGACGGAATGCGCATTGGTGTTAACCAATATTGTCTCGATGAATTGGAAGGAAAATTGAAAAAAATTTTCAAAGCTGATTAAAATTAGTTATAGTAATAATTAGTCTCAACAAATAGTTATGCGGGAATTTAATTTTGTAACCGACCGGATCGAAGATATCAGCAAAGAGCTCGGCGTAAGTAACCACACCGGCTTTTTGCAGGAGAGCAGCCGCAAGATAAAAAATCTGCTGGCAGCCGATAGTTTTTATATCGATCTGTACCGGCATTCGGCTTCCAATGCACAGGTGAAGCAATGGGGCGATGCACTTATTCATAACGCTCCCCAGGGTTTTATCATTAATATAAAAGACGAAAACACCGCCGCGGCCCGGTATTTTGAACAACCGCTCAGCGCGGTGGCTGTTATCGCATGCGACGAAACGCTTTGCAATTCAGCACAGCTAAAAGAAAAAATAGAATTTTTTAAACCGCAGTATAAGCTTGCGGTTATTATTAATTTCTTTGGGCAGGAACAACTGGTGCAGGAACCTGTTCGCTCGCTGGGCTTAAGCATAAAGCAGGTATTTTTACAACCTGCTGATTGTGCAGAAAAAAATATTAATGAACTACTGAGCCTCGCCGTACCCGATCCCGCCGCACTGAACAAATTGAAGAAACAGGGCTTTATCAACAGCATTCAACCGCTCTTTGGCGCACTGGATGAAGTGTTCCTGGCCGAAAACAAAGCCGTGCAAACGCGTAAACTGCTCAACACCCAAAACGTACAGATATTGCGCAGGGATGAACAGTCGATGAACCAGATGGATTTCATGAATACTATCCGCCAGGTCATTATGAAATTCGGGCAGGATCTCGATAAAAACCTTCGCGCCAAATACGAGGATCTGAACAAGCCTAATACCGGCAAATTTTCCCAGGTAGCACAGCAGGAGGTGAACGGTCTCAACGATTTTAGACGGGAAAACCTGGCTGAAAAACCGGAAAAGGTAGGCGTAAGCATTGAGGAGGAATACAGGGAGCACTTTATCAAAGCCATCGGTGAAAACCTGGTGACGGAATTTAAGAAGGACGAGCAGTTTGTTAAAGCCAGCGTAGACGACCTGCTGTCAAAAATCAATATCCAGCTCCGTCAAAAAAATATAGAGCCGGTAAAGCCCGAGGATATCGAGCTACCGCTGCCCAATAAAAAAAATGTGATAACGAGCTATTGCTACATCAGCCGTCAATATGCCGGCGAACTGGTGAAGAAGGGCGCCTATGAATATTTTATCGCCCTGCGCGATTATATCGGCGTCATCATGGTGGCGACCGGCTTGCTGGCTCCACTCAATATGATCGCTTCACTGGGCGACGACAAGGAATCTTTTTTCCATTTTTTAAAGGACATGAACAAGTATATTAAGTTTTCTACCGCTTTAATTGCTATCAGCCTGATCGCGTATGGCATTTATGATCTGCGCAGGCGGATCCCCCGCAAGCGGGAAGAGGAATTTAATAAAGAACTGCTGAAGGCAAAAGAACTGCTGCTTTCCGAAAGCAGGCGCATGAACAGCGAAGCGGCAAGGGACTGGTGCAGTAACATCCTGCAATGGGTAAAAGAAATCGGGCAGAATATTTCCAACCAGGTAGACAAAAATGCGAAGGCATTGCAATCGCAAAAGATGCAGAAGATGAATAATGAACGAATGCAGCAGCAGAGGCAGCAAAGCAGCATCGATATGCTGCAGCGTAACATACAAACAGCCGAGCGGGTAAAAGACCAGCTGGCTGCTAATTTCAGGAACCTGGTAATGGAAATGGAAAAAATATAAATGCAAAACAAATGGTTTTAGGGATAGATCTTGGTACAAGTAATACCGTTGCCGCCACAGTGAGCAGGGATGGCTCCGCAGTATTGATCCCCGATGCGTTCAACAAGCAACAATTAGTAACGCCCTCAGTGGCGCTGATTGAGGACCGTAAAGCTTTTGCGGGCGCCTTTGCCGAGAATTTATTTGAGACCCTGCCCGACAGACGGCTGATTTCATTTTTCAAACGGAATTTCGGTACACAGGTGCCGGTGTATTTCGACGATACCGGTAACCCATGGTTCAGTGAAGCCGTTGCCTCACTGGTATTGAAAAAGGTGAAATACGATGCCGAAATGTATATACCGGATGGGTTTAAAAAATGTGTTGTCACTGTGCCGGCGCACTACAACGATGTGCAGCGCAAATCGGTGATAGACGCAGCAAAACTCGCCGACCTGGAGCTGACGGCTATTGTGGAAGAGCCGGTTGCGGCGGCCCTGTACTATGGCAGCAGTGGAAAAAATATCGACGAAGAAATTATTCTCATTTATGATTTCGGCGGGGGAACGTTCGATCTCACACTAATTACAAAGAATGGAAACAGCCTTAGCGTAATTGCTAAAGATGGCGTGAACCGGCTGGGCGGAAAAGAATTTGATGAAATTGTAAAAAATACGATCTGCGAAACTTACGAAAGAACATTCCGTACTTCATTTCCGGCTGATAAATTAACGGCCAATCGCCTGCAGAAAATAGCGGAGCAGATAAAGATAGAGTTGAATAACCGGGAAGCGCCGGGCCTGCTGCGTAAATGGATCATGGTGAATAAAGAGATTTTTGAAACCTGCTTTGACTATAGCAGTTATGCCGAAAAAGCGCTGCCGCTGATTGCCAAAACCGAAACCGCGGTAAACCGGTGCCTGCGCTCGCTCGGCATGCAATGGAGCGATATAAACAAAGTGGTATTAATAGGCGGCACCAGCAGCAGTAAACTGGTTTATAATTTCTGGAAAAATAAAATGCAACCCGGGCAGGAACTGGCTTATCACCAACCGTTGAGCAGTGTGGCAAATGGCGCGGCCATTTACGCTGCATCGTTAAGAGACGGTAGTAATTCTGCGCCGATAAATCCTATCCAGTTAAATAGCGTGAGCACTTACAATATAGGGCTGGTTTTTGAGCCCGATAGCAATAAACAAATCGATCTGTTGATACATCGTAACACACCATTGCCCGTAAGCGCTAGAAAATTATATCGTATTAATGGCCACCAGCCATATACTCATATCGGGCTTTGCCAGTTTTGGGACGGCAGCGAAGGCGTACAAAAGCTGGGCACGTTAAAGATCGGTCCTTTTGCAACCGGCGACAGCCTGAATATAGAAGTAAATGTGGAGAACCGTGCCAACGGTACTATCGGGATCAAAGTTAAAAATGCCGATAGCGGAAGAGATATGCGATTTGAATTTGTAAAGGAACCCTCGACCCATACGTATGATTTTAATAAGCAAAAAGCATTGGTAGAGGGGATTTATCTGAATAATTACTTGTAAAATGAATGCAATGAAAAATATTTTTATAAATGCTGTTTTATTGCTGACAAGTGGTGCTGCAGTGCAAAGCCAGCAGTTGCCCACACTGCCGGGAAAACCAAAAACTCCGCAGCAGGAAAAATCAACATCGGTACAGGCTCCAAAACCCAAAGCGCGGGTTGAAAAGCCGCAAACCAGCTACAGCAACTATACTAAAGCAGAGCTCGAAAACCTGGTTCATGGCGGAAATACCGCTGCACTTTATGAGCTTGGCAACCGTTATTTCCTGGATGGCGAATATAAAG
>JBGAJL010000096.1:0-17473 GCA_044224935.1 Flavitalea sp. | reverse complement strand
GATTGCCGATTACAAGATTAGGTCCTACACCGCCGCCGATGGGCTGATATATCATGTCGCCATCATCCGGATTATCGCTGATCAGCAGCGGGCTCTTTAAATCGTTCAGATCGGAGTGTGGCGTAGTGGAGCCATAGATCACGCCAACAGGCTGACCCGGAATGGCAAATATTCCGGCTTCACCGCCGCCAAAGCCGCCCATGAAGTAGTTATCGATACCGGGATATAATTTTTCAATTTTATTGATGTTGCGCGACCAGTTGAGCGTCAGATCCCATTTCAGCCCGTAAGAAGTTCTGACCGGAGAGGTATTTAAGGTCAGTTCCAAACCTTTGTTAGTGATCATTGACGCATTTAGCAATTCGCCCGAGAAACCGGTGCTGTAGGGAATGGAAACCTGAAGAATCACATCTTTTGATTTACTGTAATAAGCGGTGGCGTTCAGACTGATCCTGTTATTTAAAAATGAAAGGTCAGTTCCCAATTCGTATGAGTAAGTGTTTTCAGGCTTTAGATTTGGATTACCAATCACGGTTATTGCAGAGCTGATCTGATAGCCGGAATTTCAGTTGGCCGGGAAAGTGATACCGTTGGTGAATCCATCTTTAAATGTCGCATTTGTATATGGAGTGTTCAATGCATATATAGGTGCATCTTTACCTACCTGCGCAAATGATCCCCTGATCTTACCAAAGGAAAGCCAACTGTTTTTGTTGAATCCATTCAACTCGGTGAACACCCAGCCCAGCCCCACTGATGGATAAAAGAAAGTGTTATTGGCCGCAGGAAGCGTAGAAGAAGTTTCCTGACGCCCTGTGATACTTAAATACAGCATTTTTTTATAGTTCAACTCCGCATCAGCATAAAATGCCTGCGTTCTTTTCCGAAGCTGTGTTTCCGATGCTTGTATGGATTGTGCATTTGACAGATCATAAAAACCCTGTACATTAAATCCATTGCCGTTTGTCAGGACATTATTTTGGTTTAGTGTAAAATAGTTATGACCCAGGATCACGGAACCCCCGAAGTCTTCGGAGAAATTCTTATGCAGGTTGACAATGAAGTCAGAATTGAATTGACGGTTAATATAGCTGACATTATATAATGCACCTGCATTAAATTGCCCGGAATTTATATCATAGGCCGTTTTATCGTTCTGGGCATATACGTCGCCACCCAGTCTGTAGGTGAGGGTCAGCCAGGGAGACACCGTGTAATCGGCCTGGCCAAAACCGAAAACCCTGTCGAGATCGGAATTAGTGGGAATATTATTGACGACCCAGAATGGGTTGTCATAACCAACACCACCCCGGTAATTGCGCTGACTACCATCCGGGAACTGATAAGCATCTTTATGCCGGTAGGCATCGCTTCCATATCCGTTGCTGTTATCAAATGTGGGCGGCGTTCTGGACAGGCCGAGCATAATACCCGAAAGATTTGAGCCCTGCTGCACTTTGTAGTTGGTTGAATGGGTATAATTGATCGCAGCTGAGGTCGATAGCCTGTCGGTGATTTTCGATTGCCCGCTCAGGCTCAGGGTTGTTTTTTCATATTTCGCTTTTGGAACGATACCCGATTGGGAAACATTGCCGAGAGAAAGGCGATAGCCCGACTTGTCATTGCCTCCGGCAAGGGAAATATTATTATTCAGCGTAAGGCCCGTTTTAAAGAAATCGCCGTACCGGTCGTAAGGGGTAACCGGCATTTTTGCAGAAGGGTCCGATCGGCCTACGATATGGCCGTGTTTGTCGAAATCATAGTCGGTTGCCCCGTCCCATGAAAGGGTATCTATTTTTGCGCCCCAGGATGTCGATGAGCCATCTTCAGGAGGTGAATATTCGCCCTCTGATCCCTGGGAATACAGGGTTTGCAGAGGTGGCAACTGACTTACTTTATCCATGGTTACTGATGAATTCAGTGTAACAATGGTCCTTTTTCCGGCCCCGCCTTTTTTAGTGGTGATGATAATCGCGCCACTGGATGCCTGGATGCCGTAAAGTGCAGTGGCTGCGGGCCCTTTTAGTACGCTGATGGATTCGATATCATTGGGATTGATGTCCGATCCCCTGTTGGTAGGTTGTACACCGCCTGTTAAACTACCAGATGCACCACCCGCCTGGAAGCCGGCATTGGTGGGGTCGTAGTTATTGATGGAGTTATCAATCGGCACCCCATCAATAACCATCAGCGGCTGGTTGTTGCCTGTGATGGAAGTGGCTCCCCGTAAACGAAAATAAGTGCCCCCTCCGGGATCACCGGTGCTGCTAATCACCGTTAGCCCCGAAGCTTTACCTTCCAGCTCGCTGAGGGCATTGCCCGATCCGGATTTATTGAGCAAATTGCCGTCGACGGTCTGTGAGGCATTGGTCAGTTCTCTTTTTTCCCTGCGTATACCCAGGGCGGTGACCACTACTTCGTTTAGTGTTTTTTCTGAAGTAACCAGCGTTACGGCAACAGAGGTCTGGTTTCTTACATTAACTTCCTGTGGTGCGAACCCTATGCCGCTTACCACGATTACCCCGTTTTCTGCAATGGGGATCCTGAAGAAACCATTGATGTCTGCGCTTGTGCCCTTTCTTTCTCCCTTTACATTGATGGAGGCGCCGGGAACCGGAGCGCCGGTGGAGTCCATGACCTTTCCGGTCACCTCGTGTATTTGCGCCCTGGTAAGCAGAGCACACAATAGCATTACAGGTGTGATAATTAAAATTTTTCGTCTCATACACTTTTTTTAATTGAATATTTAATTTCCTGATGCACAAGAATTTGTGCGTCGAATAAAAGGATATTCGATTTTTACAACCTTGTGGTATAGAGGAACTTCTCAGGAAGAGGGAGAGGGGGTAATTTTAACAGACAATTAATATTCTGTAAAAGATGCACGGATTCTGAGTTAATTAAATAGCTCATCTTTTTACATATGTTAATTGGCTGAAGTTTGCTCTAAAAGGCTGCTGCGCCTGGGTTTGAGATGATAGGAAGGGAGCCTGTTACAAATTCTTACGCGTGAACGATACCCTTATTAAAAAGAAAACCAATTCCAAAATCAACCCGGTGAACAGATTTTTGCGCATAATACAGGACCGAGTAGGCAGAATTTTCGGGAAAAACAGGCAAATGATTGCTTTAGGGCTAGATTTAAAAAAGTCCAGCTGAGTTTTTGCAGCGTAAATCACTGCTGGTATATTTGTTGCGTATTTGATATACACTTTTAAATCATTAAATATGCGCACTAAACTAGTTTCATCTGTCCTTTATTCTTGCCTTGTTTCTGACATCTTGTGTTTTCCAAAAATACAAGGCTGCAACTACGAAGCGCAGAATGCCAAAAACGCTGTTGACTCCCTGACGAAGAGAAATGGAGAGCTTCAATCCCAGGTTAACGATGCAATTTCAAGCAACAAAATGCTGACGGAAGAGCGTGACCGTTACCAGAAAGAAACCGATGCCACAAAAGCATCTTTGAACAAATACCAGGGCGCCATCAACGACTACGTAAGCAATATGGATGGAATTCAAAAGAGCGTTGCTGATAAAATGGCTGATTACGCAGACAGAGGAGCCAATGTAGAATACAAAAACGGGATGGTTTATGTGACGATGGACGATGATCTGCTGTTCAAGAACGGTAAGATCAGCAAAAGCGGAGAAACTGCGCTGGGTACGCTGGCTTCGGTACTTGCCGAACATCCAAACCTGAAAGTAGTTGCCGTTGGTCACACTGACGACAGGTCTGTTAAAGGAAAAGACAGCTGGTCCGTGAGCACAGAGCGCGGTAATGCAGTAGTTCGCCAGCTTAAGAATATGAAAATCGATCCTTCCCGCCTTACCGGCGCTGGCCAGGGTCAGTATAATGCAGTAGGCGATAATTCAACTCCAGAAGGAAGAAAGGCAAACAACAGAACAGAAATTATTCTTTCTGACAAGCCTCTCGAGCTTTTAAACAAATAATTTTCGACAAAAATATATTTGGAGGATGCGGTGCGCAATGTGCCGCATCTTTTTTTTACTCTATAGCTTGTCGGTAAGCGCTTCCATAAAACTGACAATTGCATTTACCTCCGGTTCAGTTAAACCTAATGGCCTGCTGTCGAGTGTTTGCTGTGGAATAGGTAACCCCAATCCTGCACCGCCGCCTTTATTATAAAATTCTACTACAGCTTTTAAGGAACTAAATGCGCCATTATGGAAATAGGGAGCCGTTTTCGCTACATTTCTTAAGCCGGGCGTTTTAAAAGCGCCATCATAATATAAAACAGGATAGATGGCGAATCGCCCCCGGTCTGTATCGGGCTGAGGATGTAATAAATTTTCAGAAGCGGTGACTCCTGCTACTTCAAATTCGGTTTTATCGAACAAAGGAGGCGTAGAGCCATTAAAAAATGGAATAAAATGACAGGTGCCGCATCGGGCTTTACCTAAAAATAAGTTAGCGCCTTTTAGCTGCTCCGCACTCATGGCATGATCCTCACCCGCCATAAATTTATCGAACGCGGAATTTAACGGCGCCATCGATCCCACGTATGCTGCGATGGCCCGCTTTACTTCGCTTATTTTATTGCTGTCGGCCCCCATCTCCAAAGGATTCGACATTACTTCTTCTACCTGGTGCTCAAGCGTTGCTGCCCGGCCATCCCAGAATTGTGACGATTGATAGGCGGTGTAGAATATTGACGGGGTATTTCGCTGCAGCAGCGTGGTATCGTCCAGAACAGTATTGCGTATCAACCCATCAGTAAAATACTTCTCCGGCTGATGGCAGCTGGCGCATGAACGCTTTCCATTCCTGGAAAGAGAAGGATCGTTGAAGAATTTTTTTCCCATCGTGATTAGTTCCTGCGGCTCTTTCCTGAATGGATTTATAATCTCCCCATCGAAAAGGCCTCGCGAATAATCCATAGTTTTTACTGATGATAACTGCCAACCATTTCTGCTGATATATATTTCAAGATTTATTTCCAGTGGCTTTGCGTATGAAACCAGGAATCGCATCCTGTCGAATGCATCGAACGATGGAGCGCCTTGCAGGTAATTTATTGCTGCCTGCAACGAGGTTTCAAGTGCAACTGAATAATTATTGCCGGCAACGGTATATCCTGCTAAAATTTCCTTCATTGAGAGAAGCGCCTGCACCGCTTCATCTATCCCCGAGCCCAAAAGAGGTGCATCATATCCGGTAATATAAAGTGCCATTGCGCGCAACAGTTCCAGATGCAGGCTCTCCATTATTTCTGCATCCGTTGGAACGAATCCATATGTAAGCGCTGAAATATTATGCGCCGTCTCAGCGATCAGTTTTGCCTGCGCCAGCAGCTCGTTTGATTTACTGTTTTCTTCGAATAGCAGGGCTTCCAGTTGCTGCAGGCCATGGGGTGGGTCGAATTCTATAAAAGGTTCTTCCACTTCATAGCGTGCCGGTGCATTGAGTGCCCGTGTGACCTGGGGAAAGAAATAATCGAGGAGAAAAGAAAATCGTTTGTATTTTAACCGGCAGTTAAGTAAGGCATTTTTACTTTCGGAGAGCATAGCGGGCGAGGAATTATTCTTCAATTGCGCGACAGTAAATAATAAGCTGTCAGCCGCCTCGGTAAACGCATTACACGATGATTTAAAGAAACGGATCAGGCGCTCCTGTGAAGACACGGGCGCGGGGGCCTGTTTCGGATCAGACAGGAAAAGTATCGGTGAAAATAATATTCCCAGTATCGCAAGGTATCTCAGCACTATCGGACAGGAATTGGTGTTTATGAAGATGCCGCAAAAAATTATTTTGATTTAACAATGGAAAAACTGTCCCGTATTGTTCCATCGGCACAGATCCATTTAAAATCCAGTTTATTTCCTTTCACCTCCAGCAGGGAAGCTCCTCCATGATCTGCATCGGAAAAGGGCATTGCTGCATGAGGGAAGGATGCCTGTTTGCCGCCCAGTTGCCCGGCAGAACCGCTTACAACATACACCGTTCCTTTCTCGCGAAGCGAACGCTTGCGGAATATCAGCGGCGAAGAGGATGTTTTTCCATGCGTCTGGCGTTTGCTGTCGAACGTATTTTCCATGCCATAATTACCATTCATAAGGTCAGATCGTTCATATACATGGCTATGACCACAGATGATCAGATCTACACCATATCTTTCCAGTATCGGAATGAATTGTTCACGAATGGCGATAAGGTCCTTCTCCCTGTCTGAATTATGTGAACCCATTGTATAGGGTGGGTGGTGCCAGTAGGCCACGACCCATGTAGACGAAGGATTGAGTTGTTCAAGATCTTCTTTTATCCAGGTGACCTGCGGGCCTGTGGTATCCCACAAGCTTGTTTTTTCAACCTGTCCGTACGAATCGAGCGATAAAAAATGAATATTGCCTATATCGAAAGAATAATAGGAGCTGTTGTGTGATGGAACCCCACCGCATTGGCCGTTTTCGGGCATGCTGAAATTCTGGAAGTAGGAAACAACATGTGTTTGTTTTGCAACCTCTGAAGAGAAGTCTACATCGCGGTAATCGTGATTGCCTGGCGCCGGGAACAGCGGAACCTGCTTCAGCAGTTTATCTTTATATATTCCAAAAAAATTCGTCTGGTATTCGGCATCCGTACCATATGAATAAGCATTGTCGCCTAATAGTATCCATGCATTAAGATGCTCGTTACCGAGGTATTCAATCATTTTATCGCGGCAATCGCGCTGGTTCACGGAATTATTTCCACAATCGCCCAATGCTGCGATGCGCAGGGTTTGGTCGGCTGTGGCCTGCGGGGGGAGGGTGTAAAAATAATTTGCCGTATCTCCCTGTAATGTGTCTTTTATCGAACCGATAGAATAATAATAGCGCGTTGACGGTTGCAGGTCCTTAAGCAGCACCTTATGCTCGGTAACCAGTGCAAGGTCGTCGGAAGTTTGTTGAAGATTTCCCGCGGAAGTGCCAAAACGAACCCGGCTTCTGCACAGTGCATCTGTTCTCCAGCGAACCAGCACAGTGGTGGGAGACGCCTGCTGCAGATAAGGGCCGCGGATCAGTTCGGGGTGTTGTTTCTGTGAACAGGACGTTAGTGGAACAACTGTTGCCCAAATCAAAAGGGATAGCGCGAATCGCGTCATATTTTTTATATTGAATATAGGTAAATAAATTGTTTTAATCTTACCGCCCCGATCCCTCATCCCTTCAAACAGATTAATTTCAGGTATGAATATCGAAGATCTCCGTGATTATTGTTTAAGCAAGCCAGGCGTGGAGGAAACGGAGCCCTTCGGGCCCGACACGCTGGTATATAAAGTGCGCAGTAAAATATTTCTTTTGACGGGCCTTAATTCCGGGCAGTTACGTTTTAATGTAAAATGCGATCCCGATGAGGCGGAAGAGCTGCGTGCCCAATATCCCTGCGTAATTCCGGGTTATCATATGAATAAAAAGCACTGGAATACGATAATTGCAGATGGAAGTGTTGGCAATAATCTATTAAAAGAATGGATCGATAATTCTTATGACCTGGTAAAAAATGGTGGCAGAAAGAAAAGCTGATCTCCCGCCGGCTTTAAAAAAGATTCCCTGAATTAGCGCAGTTCGTTAAGATTTCTTTAACATTGTGATAGTATTTCGTTCCTCAGCCAGGATAACTTAGGCTGGAAACGCAGTATACTCTAAGCCCGTAGCCGGGTTGGACCCCATCTAACACCGGCGAAAATGTACTTAAAACGGGATTGCTATGAGAAGCTGCGTTTATTCTTATAAAATTCCTTGCAGATATACTTCTTCTTTGCGGAAGTACTTCGAACCTCCCTGATACATATCTCTGTTGTGTTACCCCTTCTGCCCTGATCAATCATTAGAGTCTTCAATCAAACTATTTACACGATGCAAAAGATATTATCGCTTGTATGCATATTCATCTTTCCTGCTCTCTCCATTCAGGCTCAGAAGCTAATCACGGGAACAGTAAGAGATGCAAAGGACGGAACGCCACTCGAAAATGTAAGCGTTACCGTGTCGGGCACCAGCCAGGGAACAGTGACCGACTCTTTGGGAAATTATACTTTAAATATCACCGATCCCAATGCATCCCTGGTGTTTTCTTATACTGGTTTCACATTAAAAACAGTCAGGATCAAAGGACAGTCGGCTGTGAATGTGTCGCTGGTTCAGGAATTAAACACCCTTAATGATGTGGTGGTTATCGGATATGGAACCGCGCGAAAATCGGAATTAACGGGATCCGTGGCCACAATTAAAGCAGAGTCAATAACTGATAAACCAGTGCCCAATATCACACAGGCGCTTGAGGGCAAAATACCCGGTGTTGAAGTGAGTGTGAACAGCGCAGCACCGGGTTTCGGCGCCAAGGTGCGTGTGAGGGGTATCGGTTCCGTTAATTCAAGCCTCGATCCGACTTATGTTGTCGATGGAGTGATAGGAGTGGATCCCAATTCGCTTAATCCGAGTGATATCGCTTCCATTGAAGTGCTCAAGGATGCCGCTGCGACATCCATCTTCGGAGCACGCGGCGCCAACGGTGTGATCATCGTAACCACCAAACGCGGCATACGCAATCAAACAAAACTCACTTACGATGCCAACGTTAATATGGTTCAGCTTTACCGCCATGTTCCCACACTTAATTCAGAGCAATTCATCGACATCTATAACCAGGCATATGCAAATGGCAAAAACTTTGATCCCAACGGTGCGGACCAGATTCCGCCTGTGCAGTTGAATCATATTGATCTGCCGAAATTATTTGATGCGAACGACAAACCGCTCTACAATACCAACTGGGAAAAGGAAACATACAAGCCGGCCTTTTCGCAAGGCCATGCTATCAATCTGCAAAGCGGCACCGATAAATCATTATACAGCCTCAGCGCAGGTTATTTCGATCAGAATGGATTAATGATCAATTCATGGTTCAAACGGTACAATATCCGTTACACGATGGACCAGGAAGTGTTCTCATGGCTGAAAGTGGGCGGAGCCGTGAATGTTATTAAAACCACGCAGCGCGTCGTATCTGACGGCAACGGATCGCTTAACGTTCCGCGCATGGTTACGGAAGAGGTTCCTATCGTTCCCGTTAAATATCCCGATGGTACGTGGGCGGGCAATTTTGATATTCCAGGGTTGGAAGGCGGCCCCAATCCCGTGCATATTTCTCAAAACAGGTATACGATCAATAATACCACCACCGGCCTCGGTAATTTATATGTAGACATCATATTCAATGATGAGCTCGACTTCAAATCAGATTTCGGATTCAGCGGGGTGAGCAATAAGAACAATTATTATTCAGCCACCGACCTGCCACACCTGTCGCAGGATCAGGGAGGCGTTGCCAACATCAGGGGAATAATGGATAATTACTGGCAAACAGAAAATTATCTCACCTGGAAACATAAAATGCAGGGGAACTCACAATTGACAGGCCTGGTGGGTGCATCCTGGCAGAGAAGGATAACCGAAACGCAGTTTGTAGAGGCGCAGAACTTCACGGATGATATCCTTCAATATAATTATCTGCAGGCAGGTGCGCTGAGAAGCCAGGCACAGAGCGTTTATCAGCAGAACTCATTGAACTCTTATTATGCGCGCCTGATGCTGGATCTTGCAGGCAAATTCAATTTCACTGCATCCGGACGTTACGATGGATCATCGCGATTGGGAGAGAGTCAGAAATTCGATTTCTTCCCCGCGGTGGGCGCCGCATGGAAATTATCGGAAGAAGATTTTTTAAAAAGCAGCAGCACGTTTAGTAATATGAAACTGCGGGCCAGCTATGGAGCCGTGGGTAACCAGGAAATTGGTAACTACCAGTCGCTCGCACAAATTCAGCCCAATACAACCGTGATCAATGGTGCGCTGACATCGATATTTTATCCTTTATATGTCGGTAACCCGAATCTGAAATGGGAAAAGTCCTGGCAGTTCGATGCAGGACTGGAATTCGGGATGTTCAATGGCCGCGTTGCCGCTGAGATCGATTATTATAACCGCGTGACGAAAGACCTGTTGCTGCAGGCTCCTATCGCGTGGTCTAACGGCCAGGATAATTCCAATGTGACGACCAACGTAGGCAAAGTGCGCAATGCAGGTATCGAAGTGTTGCTTAACACAGTGAACGTTAAGAATTCGCAGTTTACATGGAACACCACGTTCCTGTTCACTTCGAACAAGAATACAGTGCTGGCCCTGAATGATGGCAATGCAGACATTTTTCCCGGACCGAATTTCCTCGGGCAGAATTATGTGATACGCGTGGGTGCTCCGCTGGGCTCATTTTATGGCATGACAAGATTGGGCACTTACAGTGATAAGGAAGCGGATGAAGCTGCAGCACATGGATTGCATGTGGGCGACCGTAAATATATCTATAACCAGGATGGAAGCAATTATTACAGCATTATAGGAAGGGCCTACCCGAAATGGACCGGAACATTTTCAAGCTCAATGAAATTCGGTGCATTCGATTTTGATTTCGATATCCGTTTCGTGCAAGGCGTGAATGTGGGTGCTAACTTCAAACATTCTTCCGAAGACAGGCAAACCATTGCCAACAGTTTAACCACTGTGCTCAATGGCTGGCGGCCCGATAACCAGAATACCATGATCTCCGAAGTGCGTAATTATAAATACGCACAGGATTCTCATTTCGATACCTGGTGGGTGGAAGACGGATCATATATCCGTGGTCAGAATTTTGTGCTTGGATATACGTTGGGCAAAAATGCCGTCAGCAACCTGCACGTTGCGAAAGTGCGTATATATGCAAGCGTTCAGAATTTATTCCTGATCACAAAATATACAGGTTACGATCCAGAAGTGGATACCTTTCTCACGCTGTATGGACAGAATACCAACTCGTCGCAGAACCTCGATTTCTTCTCTTATCCGAGGCCGCGCACCTGGAACCTGGGCCTGAACGTAACCTTCTAATTATTTGGTGAATAAAAAACAGAGACAATGAAACTTTTACGAAATACAATAGCATTTGGTCTGATGCTGATCCTTGGAACATCCTGTAAGAAGTTCCTGGAGGAGCATCCTAAAACCTTTATTACGCCCGATACGAAGGCCACCAGCTTTAAAGATGCCCGCGCTTTTGCGGATGCACCATATGAGCGCCTGCATGGTTTGTTGCAGGGGCAGGATGGCTCGTACGGCGGCAACACGTATAATCTTCTCGAATTTATGACCGGCAAAGCCAATTCGGATCTGGGTCAGACAGGTTATGTGAATTTTCAGAACCTGACGTACAGTTCCACTTCTTTTTATGTGGATACCTGGTGGCGGAGAATGTATTTGGGTGTGGGAGCCTGCAATCTTGCTTTATCATCCATACCGAATATTGAAGCAGCCGGTTTAACGGATTCGGTTAAAACAAATATGCTTGCCGAGGTGCATGCGCTTCGTGCACTGTTTTATTTTTACCTGGTGCGTATATACGGCGCCGTACCGATGGTCACTTCTGTGGCAACGAATCTTGACAGCATCAAGCCGGCGCGCACTGATGCCAAAACAATTTATGACCAGGTGATCATCCCCGATCTGCTTACTGCCGAACAGTCGACATTGCCATGGAGCGATGCAACAGGCCATGTATCGATGGGTGCCGTGAAATCTATCCTCGCCGATGTGTATCTGACGTATGCAGGCAAAGCCATCAATGGCGGAACGGATGCATATGCAGAATCGGCCAAGCGTTCGAAAGATGTGATCGAGAAAGGCGGCTATTCATTATTCACCGAATATACCGACATGATCGATCCGTCTAAGAAGAATACGAAGGAATTTATTTTGCAGGTGCAGTATGCGGCCTCCCAGAATGTAACCAATCCGCTTACCGCATTGACCATTCCCAACTATTCCGGCATATCGAAATATTCCGATGAATATGGTTCGGTTTGGCCCACACCGCAATTTCTTTCTTCCTATCCGGCAGGCGACAAGCGTGTGCAGGAAAAGCAATTTTATTTTTCACAATATCCTGCTATCAATGGATCTGGCATTAAGAATTTCGGACACCCGTATATCTATAAATTCTTTGATGCCAATGCCGTGACCAACACTGCAAAATCAGATCTTAATTTCACGATCTATCGCCTTGCCGATGTAATGCTGATGTATGCAGAAGCTTCCAACGAAGCAGAAGGCGGTCCCAATCCGGATGCGATCGATTATGTGAACCAGATCCGCGAGCGGGCGCATCTTGCTGATATAGGAAGCATGAGCAAGGATGCATTTGAAAAAGAAGTGTGGCTGCAGCGTTATCTGGAGCTTGCCTTTGAAAATAAAATGTGGTTCGATATGATCCGGACTCAAAAGGTACATAATGATGTTACCGGCAACTGGGATGATTTTATCGGGCACAAAACTGTTTTTAATGCAACATTTTCGAAGCGGGAGCTACTGATGCCTGTTCCCAAACAGGAATCCGACGTAAACCCCAACGTGTTGCCGAATAATGATGGATATTAATTATTATCCCCGTTACTGATGAAAAGCTGCCCTGCAAGGCAGCTTTTCGTCTTTTTATCCAATAAATGATCCGAAAAAACGTTGCTACATGAGCTAATCAATCCTGTACTATGCAAAAACGAACAAATCTCCTCTTTTTAGTTACGGTCTGCATTTTGTCTGTATCCTGTTCCTCAACGCAGTTGATGACACTCAGCGTTCAGCAGCCCGCACCCGTTAGTATGCCCTCTTATATTAAAAATGTAGCGCTTGTAAACAGGACCGATATTGACAGGAAAAATAAAGTACTGGATGTTACGGATAAAATATTCAGCCTGGAAACAGCAAATCTTGATAAAGAAGGCGCACAATCGAGTATTCAGGGCCTTTCGGATGAACTGGTAAAAAGTGGCCGTTTTGAGAAAATAAATATTGCGGGAGATAACCTGACAACGATCAGCCCCGGTGTATTTCCTTCACCTTTATCATGGGACATGGTTGAAAGGGTATGCCGCGATAATAATGCCGATGCATTGTTTGTACTTGAATTGTTCGATACCGATTCTAAAATTTCATACAGCACCCATCCTGTAAAGTTAAATACCCCGGTGGGAGGCCTTCCTGCTATAGAGCACCAGGCGACCCTGCTTACACGGGTAAAATCCGGATGGAGAATTTATGATCCTTCATCCAAAAATATTCTTGATGAATTTCCTGTGGCAAAGGATATCAGCTATACCGGCAGAGGTATTAATCCCGTGGCTGCTGCCAATGCGCTTACGGGGAGAAAGGAAGCCGTGAAAGAAGTGGGCAACCAGTCGGGCCATCAGTATGCTTACCGCATTTTTCCGTATAATATCAGGGTATCGCGTGATTATTTTGTGCGCGGAACAGAGAATTTCGTCATAGCGAAAAGAAGGGCGCAGACCGGGCACTGGGATGAGGCAGCGGAGCTATGGCAAAAGGAAACCAATAATTCCAATCGCAAAATCGCGGGCCGGGCCTGTTATAATATGGCTATCATCAATGAAATTAACGGGAACCTCGATAATGCACTGCAGTGGGCGCAGAAATCGTATGAAGACTACAACAATCGTCTTGGGTTAACTTATGTACGTATTCTTAAGGAACGGCAGTATAACAACGCAGTTTTAAAAACTCAGCAGGAAGTGGCTGTACAGGCAAAAAATTAGCTGGGCGCAATAATATTGAATGTTATGATTAGCTTTAAGCAAACTCATACTATCTATGCGAATGACTTTCTATCAGATTGCCGGCGACGAACCCGGCACTTCCATCTATATTAATCCCCTGCAGGTTGTAAGGATAGTTCCAAACGGGCATAACAGCCGCATTTACCTGAGCGACAAAACCAGCTACGATGTGGCGCAGACTGCCAGTGTTGTGCAGGCAAATATTCAGAACTGCCTGTCGGAAAAATGAAACCGCATCTGCGACGCGTGATAATTAGCTGTTAAATATATCCGTAAATGGCAATGACCCGGGCCGGATTCGTCTTATTTCTTATCTTCCGGTACTAAATTATTCTACATGAAACACGTGCAATACCTCTTTCTCTCGCTGGCCATTCTTGTCTCTCTTAGTTTTTCTACCTATCCTCCTAAAACGGCCGACCAGGTATTGCAGGAAGCGTGCAATACGGCCAGGCAGCAGAAAAAGAAAGTGTTCCTCATTTTCCATGCTTCATGGTGTGGATGGTGTCATGTGATGGATAAAAAAATGAACCTTCCGGAAATGAAGCCTTATTTCGATAAGAATTATGTGGTGGAGCATATCGACGTAATGGAGCACGGGGACAAAAAAGAGCTTGAGACGCCCGGGGGCATGGAGCTAATGAAAAAGTACGGCGGCGATGAAAAGGGCATTCCCTTCTGGCTGATTTTCGATGAAAACGGAAAGCTGATTGCTGATTCACAGATTCGTCCTGCCGGAGCTGGTCTTTCTGAGCCGGGCCAAAACATCGGTTGCCCGCAGCAGCCCGAAGAAGTTGCCACTTTTAAGGAGGTGCTAAAGAAAACATCGTCTCTCACGGATGCGCAAATTGAGCAGATCGGAGCCGTATTTAGTAAAACGGAGAATTAACCACTTTCAATAACAACATTAATTGTTGTATTCAAGGATCACCAGGTAGTTATTCTTACAGATCATCTTCTGTTTCATCTTTTATTTCGTCCCCTTCTTCATCCGGAATTCCCTCTTCTGCTGCATTGGCGAAATCGGCGAACCATCCTTCGCTGTTGATTAATTGCTGTGGTGTACCCTCCTGTATTACACGGCCTGCATCCAGCACGATCACATGGTCTGCATCTTTTACCATGGAAAACCGGTGAGCAATGATGATTATTGTATGGTCTTTTCTGAAATCGTCAATTGTTTTCTTCACTTCAGCTTCCGTGGAGTAATCCAGGTTTGCCGTTGCCTCATCCATTACCAGTATTTTAGGTTTGGAAACGATGATCCTGGCTATTTGCACTCTTTGCCGTTCTCCAACTGACAGGCCAAAGCCACTTTCGCCAACTACTGTCTGCAATCCATCCGGCAATCGCTCCAGGGTTGTGGCCATACCTGCGGCCATGGCTGCAGCTTCCACTTCTTCTTCCGTTGCATCAGGATCTTTATACCGGATATTATCGGCCAGCGTCCCCCTGAAAATACTGCCATCTGCTGATATCATACCGATATTTTTTCGAATAGAAGAGCTGTTGATGTCTTTAATATTCTGTCCGTTAATAAATATATCCCCTTCCTGTGGCTCGAATAATTTCAATAACAGATCAGTTGTGGTTGTCTTACCTGCCCCGGATGCGCCTACTATGGCTGTTATCTTTCCTGGTTGCGCTACGAATGATAATCCGTTTAATACGGTTCTTTCCTGCGAATAGCCGAATGTAACATTGCTGAATTCTACTTCGCTGGCAGTTAATTTCAATTCATTTGCAGGTTTCTCAACTACCTCTGTGTCTAAAAGCCTGAATGCTCTTGCTATCGAGGTAATATTTTGTTGTATGTCGGCCCAGATGGTGGCGAGACGGTCGATGGGAGCATAGAGCATATCGAGGTAAGCAACGAACATGACGATATCCCCTGGCGTGAGATGATGATTCAGTGCGAGATACCCGCCGTAAGATAAAACCAGGGCAGTGGCCAGGTGAGTCAGTAATGTTTGCCAGAAAGAATATTTATTTGACAGGAATGAACGCTTCGTGTAATCTTTGTAAGCGGCTTCCGACTGTTCATCGAGGCGGTTCACTTCTCTTTCCTCTGCTCCTGAAAGCTTCACGGTCTTGATGCCGCTCAATGCATCCTGCATTCTTGCAGACACTTCTTCCCATTTTTCATAATAACCTCCCAGGCTCATTTCCAGTTTTTTTGTGGAACGGATGGTGATAAGAATATAGAAAGGGATAACAGATAATGCCAGTAGCGCCAATGTATAGTTCTGCCATAGCATGATACCGACGATCCCGGTAAGGCTTACGATTTCCGGGAAAATATCCTTTGTGATATAGCTTACTGTTCCTGAAATTTCCTCTGACTGGTCGATCTGCTTATGTAATGCGGCGCTTGACCGCTTGGCAAAGAAAGACAGTGGCAATTTCAGTACATGGCCAAATGTTTTCTTAATGAATTTCTGTTCGATAGTGCATGATAGCTTTACGTTCATATTTTCTCCGATCCACCAAAACAATAATCCCAGTAGGTTAATAGAGAATAATGCGACAACTGCCCAAAGTAATGTATTAAATGCTTCGTCGGTAGTACGTGGCGCCACATGCGTGCGGGTATGCTTTTCAATTTTTTTATGCCGCGTACCGGTATGGATGGAAGGGGAGCTTTCGGTTATTTTATATCCCATTTCTTTTTTTGCATCGGTGCGGGCCTCGTGCACGAAAAGACCTGCAATATCGTTGACGGCCTCGCGATAGATCAGAGGCTCTATCAGCGTTACGGCGGTTGCCATCAGGCTAATCGTAAAGATGATTATTAATTTCTTTTTATAAGGAGTGATCAGGCGGAGGATGTTCTGCCAGGCATTTTTCTTTGAACGATCATTGAGGGCCATGATACATGGATAGTTAGGATGGAAATATGACTTTGGAGGAAAATAACTCTATTTCGGCAATAAGTGGTCTTTTTATTAAAAGAGTTGATTTCTTTGCAATAAAGCCCTCGTATTATAGAAGAAAAAGAATAATGCTTTTCCCGTGTCCGTACACGAAAAGTCTTATCTTTCCTGACATATGGCAGGAAAATCATCACTCTCTTCCGATCAGCGGCTCTATTCCCTCGATGCACTGAGAGGGTTCGATATGCTCTGGATTATGGGGCTGGGGCCCGTGCTCCAACAATTTGCGATAGCCAGAGATACACCGTTCTGGAACTCGGTAGCCCGGCAAACGGAGCATGTTGTCTGGAATGGTTTCGTATTCTGGGATCTGATCTTCCCTTTATTTATGTTCCTCGTGGGTGTGTCAACCCCTTATTCTGTAGGACGAAACCTCGAAAAGGGGATCACGAAATCGCAGTTGTTGTACAAGAGCCTGAAGAGGGGCTTACTGCTTATTATTATTGGGATTATTTACAACAATGGTCTTCAGTTCCGGGAAATTGCCGACGTACGCTTTCCAAGCGTATTAGGAAAAATCGGTGCGTCGTATATTCTGGCGGTATTGATTTATCTCTATGCCGGAAAGAGGATGCAGTGGGTTTGGTTCTGGGGTTTGCTGATCGGCTACTGGCTGCTTTTCAGATTTGCTGCCGCTCCGGGCTTTCCTTCCGGCGACCTGACGGAGCCGGGGAACATTATGTCTTATCTCGACAGAACCCTTCTTCCCGGCAAATTGTCACGGGGCATTCACGATACGGTCGGCCTCATCTGTACCTGCACGGGCGTTTGCAATGTATTGCTCGGTATTTTTGCGGGGACCCTGCTGAAAAACAATCGGTTTACTCCTATGCAGAAACTGGGTTACCTTACGGCAGGTGGCTTTGTGGCGATAAT
>JBGAJL010000195.1:0-2831 GCA_044224935.1 Flavitalea sp. | reverse complement strand
TGACCGGCGCCTGATGATCGCACAAGCTGTTGTATATATTATATATGTGATCATTCTTTTCCCCGGTGTTATGGATTGGCTGCGTTCCGGACCGATCGCTGCTCTGACGATCTTGCCAAATGCAGTATCCCTATATCGAGGAGACGCGTGAGGTACTGGGACTGCTCATATGCCTTGGCGTGCTGGCATTGCTGTGGATACGCAGTCCGAAAAATAAATACACACACATAAATACCGACTTCGGCCTAAGCAAGATCAATATATGTTTGTTGTCGACCTGAAATACATTGCCCCGCTCGAAAAGATCGACGCGAACATGGGCGAGCACATGGCATTCCTTCGCAAGTACTACAAGGAAAATAAATTCGTGGCGTCCGGCCGGAAAGTGCCCGCACCGGCGGGATTATTCTCATGCTGGCTCAATCAAAAGAAGAAGCGGAAAAGATTATCAAAGAAGATCCATTCATAAAACTCAAACTGGCTGAATTCACGATCACAGAATTCCAGACTTCGCAGTCGCATCCGGCATTGAAGGGTTTGCGAAATGATAACACCGTCACCAGCCAATAGTCGGGTGCCGAACTCCGTCGTGTATTGGCGTCTTTCAACCATGTGCTCTGCCGGGCGTCGGCGGACCAAAGCAATGACCTTGCGCAGGAAATACCATGTTTTTTGTCAGCCTATTGCTCTTTAATACCACTACCTTTGCACCAAACCATTTGACGCAATAATCTCCGGAACAAAAATATGCCTGTTTGCAGTACTCATCGCCGGCATGCAGGAGGCTTTCGCTCAACATGCACGGCGTGATTCGTTATTGTCTGAACTGGAGCAGCACGATGTGATCGACTTCGGCGCCAGGCTTCTCAAAATCGGTGACAAGGGAAAAAATCGATCGCAAGAAAAATCGGGACATTACTTTTTTCAGTTATCCCCATCGCACCTGCAGAATCCGGCGAGGGAAAATCGCCATCTCAGCCATTAACGCTTCGTTTTACCTCAGCCACGAATCCAATATCAGCAGCATATATTTTTATCCCTATACAAATTTCAAGGGAAGCTACGGCGTCACGTTAACGCCCAACATCTGGCTTGATAAAAATGCCTGGAATCTGACGGGTGACTTCCGTCTGATTCAAAACGTGCTCCATGACTATGGTCTCGGTTCTTCTGCGCCAAAAGATCAAATCGGATTGGTGGAATATGGCCAGGTAAGAACATACCTTACGGGTTATATTAAATTCAAAAAGTACCTCTACCTCGGCACGGGCTTTAACCTCGACTATTTCTACAACACGAAGCAGGTAACCGTAGATGCTCCCGCCTCCACACGAGACAATTTCAATAGCTACGGCGGGCAACCCGTCAATATCACTTCTTCAGGCGTAACGCTGAATTTGTTACTGGATAACCGAAAGAATTCTGTTAATCCAAGAGGTGGATTATACAGCAACCTCAATCTCAGGTTCAATCAACGGGATCTTGGCAGCACCACTTCATGGACATCGATATATGCGGAAGCGAGAAAATACTTTTCCTTTTCACAAACGAGACACAAAATTCTGGCATTCCGGTCCTTGTATTGGGGCACGTATGGTGACGTACCTTATTTAAATATGCCCGCTACGTTTCAGGATGTGAACGGCCGCGCAGGAAGAGGATACAGCACGAACCGGTTCAGGGGTCGATCAATGGCGTTCTTCGAAGCGGAATACCGATTTGATATTTCTCAAACTGGCTTTCTGGGCGGCACTTTTTTCGCCAACATACAGTCGTTCTCTCAATCCACGGGTTCGCTGGAAGCTCCCGCCCCTGCTGCAGGGTTCGGCGTGCGACTAAAGTTCAATCGCAATTCAGACACAAACATCGCCATAGATTTTGGCGTGGGCCGCGACGGATTGGGAGTGAGTGTCAATCTGGGTGAATACTTTTAATAAATAAAAGAAGACTCCTCACCTTCGGTAAGGTCTCGATTAGAAACTTTTTCGTCGTTGTCCAGCAATGGCCGGATTGCGGGCCACACCTTGTTGGCAATGATGCGGTAACCGGCAGCGGATGGATGCAAGCCATCACCCAGGTTCAGATCTTTCTTACCGGAAACACCTTCTAAAATGAAAGGAATAAAAACCATCTTGTTTGCTTCTGCGATCTTTCTGAACGCTGAGCGGAAGGCTTCGGAAAATGCGGGCTGCACGCCTGGAATAAAATCGGGAATTTCCATTCCCATCAAAACCATTTTGACGCCAGGATTTTTGGCCTCGATGCGGTCGATGATCGCCTGAAGATTTTGCGACATGGTTTGCAATGGCAAACCGCGAATGATGTCGTTAATACCCAATTCCAGCACAAACACATGAATCGGGCGGTTTAACCAATAGTCGAGGCGGGCGAGGCCGCTGGCTGTGGTGTCTCCACTCACCCCGGCATTGATTACTTGAAAAGGTAATACAGCCCTGTCGATCCGGTTTTGAATTAACGCCGGAAAAGATTCCCGCTCTACAGCGCTCAGACCATAGCCGGCTGTGAGGCTATCGCCGAAAAACAGGATATTCTGCATACCAGGGTGTTTGCTGAGTTTACACCAACATCATACCATGACACAGGATGGCTTGAACGGAGAAACTAGTCAGACCTCAGGGAAGCACCGGATCTGCCCGGGTTGCTTTAATAAATGTAAACTGGTAACTGCATTAAAATTCTCAATGATCCAGCCCTCATTTCCTTTTAAATTTGAAAAAAAAGAAATGAAATACCTTCTTGAAGGAGAGGAATCCAGCCGTCTCGCATTTCGGAAACTCGAAGAAGCTGACTATTCTACCTGGCTAAAATTC